>NZ_JANEWI010000060.1:0-11789 GCF_028069775.1 Citrobacter sp. Igbk 17
ATTTATAAGAATAATTAATGAATAATCATGATGACATTCACACAATTACCATACGAAACGTAGCACTATGGTGGTATACGATTAAAACTGAAGAGTTCTCTCATAATTCATGAACAAAAGGAGCGAGTTATGAGCTATGCGCACATTCTTGTCGCTGTTGCCGCTACCCCCGAAAGCCACCAGCTGTTAGCAAAGGCGGTTTCAATCGCTCGCCCTGTCAACGCCCGCATTAGTCTGATAACCCTGGTCTCAGATCCCGAACTGTATAACCAGTTTGCCGCCCCAATGCTGGAAGATCTGCGTGAAGTGATGCAAGAAGAAACCCAGAATTTTATCGATCAGTTAAGCAAAGAAGCGCAGTACCCTATTGAGCACACGTTTATTACCTATGGCGCATTGAACGAACACATTCTGGATATATGCCGCAAGCACGCGGTTGATCTGGTGATTTATGGCAACCATAACCACAGTTTCTTTTCGCGAGCGTCCTGCTCAGCGAAAAGCGTTGTCAGCGCAAGCCAGGTTGATGTGTTGCTGGTGCCGCTTGCGGGCGATTAATCACCCCAGTTTGCTGCAGGCTGTCTGCGAGTCAGGCGACAGATTTTCCGTATGACGCGATGCGACGTTCTTCAGATCGCAAATGAATCTCGCCTGCCAGTTATTGATATCATTTTTAACGATAGTCTGCAGCATTGCGGCATGACGTGAAATACGTTCGGCAAGTGGCATCGTCAGAGCCTGGTTTAATGCGCCTGCGACATCATCCCGATCATAAGGGTTTACAATGAGTGCAGAAGTCAGCTCATTCGCTGCTCCGGCAAACTGCGACAGCACCAGGACACCAGGATTGGCAGGGTCTTGTGCGGCGATATACTCCTTCGCCACCAGATTCATGCCATCGCGCAGTGGCGTCACCAGTCCGACATCAGAGTAGCGAAAGACCTTCATCAGTAATTTACGGTCAAAATACTGATTCAGGTAGTACAGCGGTGTCCAGCCCAGTTGCCCGTATTTACCATTGATCCGCCCGGCCTCGGTCTCTAACTGGTGACGAATATCCTGATAAGCCTGAACTTCCTCACGCGAAGTCGGTGCTATCTGCGTATAACGAATCTTACCGTGATGCTGTGGAAACTGTTCCAACAGCGCCTCATAGGCCTGAAAACGTTCCGGCAGGCCTTTGGAGTAATCCAGCCGCTCAACAGAAAAGATATTTTTCACATTTTTAAGTTCTGCTTTTAACTGTGCCAGTTTCGGCGGTAGCGGTCCTGATGCTTGCCGTGCTATCTCCTCAGGTGCAATACCAATAGGATAAACTTCCGTGCGGAACGCTTTCCCCCAGGCCAGATGCTGTTTCTCACTGAGCGTAGTTACCTGAGTTTGCGCCGCCAGACAGTCAAGAAAGGCCTGGCGATCGTTGTCGGTTTGAAAGCCCAATAAATCAAAGTCACACAGTTGCTCAAGTAGCGCCTGATGTGGCGGCAACGCATTGAAAATTTCGGGTGTTGGAAAAGGAATATGCAGAAAAAAACCGATGCGATTATTCACACCACGTTTGCGTAGCTCGCAGGCAAAAGGTAACAAGTGATAATCGTGAACCCAGATAATATCGTCATCACTAAGCAGTGGCAGCAGCTTATCAACCAGTAAGGCATTAACCCGCTGGTAGCCTTCCCAGGCACTACGCTGAAACTGTACCAGGTCCAGTCGATAATGGAACGCAGGCCACAACACGGCATTGGAAAACTGGCAGTAATACTCTTCGTAATCCTGTTCGCTCAGATTAAACGATGCCCAGGTGATGTTGCCACGGGTAACTTTTTTTAATGGCTGCTCCCCATTGCCTGTATCACCGCTCCAGCCGAACCACAGGCCGCCAGCAGCCTTCAGTGCGCCCAGTACACCTACAGCAAGACCGCCAGCGCTGCCTTTGTCATCCGGTGAGGCAATGCGGTTAGATACTACGACTAAACGACTCATAGCCACCTCTCCTGTGATTCGTTGCGTCTTGTTCCTGCTGCGGACAGTTGATGTGTTCCAGCCAATGCCAGACGTCTCTGACGGCAGCCAGACGCCATGTAGCCTGAGTCTCCCCGCTTCCCACTTTTACCGAGATACCGCCTGCGCGATTGACCACAGCAAAACCTGTTTCATCGGTCAGATCATCACCCACAAAAACAGGTGTCCGTCCGACAAACGGTGCTTCCTGCAGAAATGCCGCAATTGCGTCTCCTTTATTGGTGTCCTGAGATTTGATTTCCACAACACACTTTCCGGGCTGTAATGCCAGTTGTGGCCAGATATGGGTAATACGTTCAGCCAACGCCAGCAGAGCGGCCTCATGTTCAGGCGCCTGCCGGTAGTGCAGAGCAAAAGCCATGCCTTTTGTTTCAAGCGTTGTCCCCGGTAATGTCGCCAGCGCCGCATGCAATAACGCCCCCGCTTCGCGCTCAACCGCCGCAGGCAAATGCACAATATGGGTTTGACCATTGATGTCACGGCGTTCTGCCCCATGCACCCCGGCGAGCGGGAAACGATATGGGGTGGTGAGTGCGTCAAGCTCTGCCATTGAGCGCCCTGAAATCAATGCCAGAGCACCCGCATTTTGCGTGGCCAGGCGATGTAATAACTGCAGAATTGTCTGTGGAACTACAACCTGATCAGGATGCGGTTTGATTTCAGCCAGTGTTCCATCGAGATCGAAAAAATAAGCACAATTTGTGGGATGCTCAGGGGGTAAGGTTAGCGATGCTGTCACCCGATTCTCCTCCTCGTCATGGTCTGTACGCCGCGCGGATCGCGCCGTATATAGGATGTATGACGGGTATAAGTATAGACAGTGTGACCGTGCTCGCCATTTAGAAAAACAATCGCCAGCCGGGTAGCGGCTGGCGATATGTCGAAGCTAGACTAAAAAGTTGGGATTTAAATCATCAAACAGTACGCTTAGCTTTTTGTTTGTAACGATCGAAGATCACCGCCGCCAGCAGGATCAAACCTCGCACCACATACTGTGCGAATGGAGAGATATTCAGCAGGTTCATCGCGTTCTCGACCGTCCCCAGAATTAACACCCCTGCGACGACATATGAGATTTTTCCGATGCCGCCTTTGAGCGAAACGCCGCCTAACACACAGGCAGAAATCACGATCAGCTCATAACCAATAGAGGTCATCGGTTGGCCGCTGGTCATACGTGATGCCAGGATAATCCCCGCAACGGCGGATACCAGACCGGAAAGAATGAAGATAATAATCTTCGTGCGAACGACCGGCACCCCAGCCAGACGTGCAGCTTCCTCATTGCCCCCAATCGCCAACGTATTGCGACCAAACGTGGTTTTATTCAACAGCAGGCCAAAAACAATAAAGCAGCCCACGGTTAACCAGATCGGTGCAGGCAGCCCTAACCAGTTGGCATAGCCAAGCGTAAAGAAGCGTTCGTCTTCGATACCCACTGCTTTACCGTCAGAGATAATGTAGGCCAGACCACGAACAATTTGCATGGTAGCGAGCGTCGTGATCAGCGCGTTAATTTTTAAACGCGCAATCACGAAACCATTCACCAGACCGCACAGAACACCGAGCAATAACCCAGCCGCCACGCCAATCCACAGGCTTTCGGTCATATTAATGACCACTGCAGTCGTCACCCCTGCGCAAGCAATAACGGACGCTACCGAGAGATCAAAATCGCCGGATGCCAGGCAAAATAACATCCCGCACGCCACCATACCCGACATAGATACCGCCAGACCCAGCCCCTTCATATTGATGAAAGTCGCAAAGTTCGGCACAAAAATAGCGCAAACCAGGAACAACACGGCAAATACCACCAGCATCCCGTATTGATCCCAAATTCGGCCAAAATTTAACGCCGACTTCGCAGCGCCTGAACCCGATGTAGAAACGGAAGACATCATATTCTCCTTATTCAGGCGACTGCCTGGCTGACTTTAGGCATAGCAAGGCTCAGCGCCTGGCGTTCATCCGCCTGTTCATGAAGTAATTCACCTGCGATCTCACCTTCTCTCATCACCACAATGCGGTCGGCGACGCCAAGAACTTCCGGCAGGTCACTGGAGGCAAACAGCACGGCAACACCGCGCGCAGCCAGGGCATAAATCACGTTATAAATTTCATGTTTCGCGCCAACATCAATGCCGCGGGTAGGCTCGTCCAACAAAATTACTTTCATCTCTTCCGATAACCAGCGCCCCAGTATGGCCTTTTGCTGATTACCGCCAGAGAGGTTCATGATCAGTTGCTCTGCACCCGGCGTTTTGATGTTGAGTGAGCGGATATGATGGTCAGCATTGGTCTCTTCCCAGCCGTTGTTGATCAGACATCCCCCCGTGACATGTTTACGGCGCGCACTAATATTGATGTTGTTGCGTACCGAATGGACCGGGATAATCCCTTCGGCCTTGCGATCCTCCGGACACAGCATCATGCCTGCTTCAATGGCGTGACTGGGTTTGCGGATTTCTATCGCTTGTTCGTCAATAAACACCTGACCTTGTGTGATGCGCGTGCCGCCGAACAGACCTTTCATTAATTCGCTACGTCCGGCACCCACCAGGCCGAACAGTCCGACGATTTCGCCGCTACGTACCGATAAGCTGATCGGGGTGCGCACGCCTGGGGCTTTTACCTCATGCAAACGCAGACGCTCCGCACCGTAAGGTCTGGCCTTCCAGCCGTAGATGTCCCCAAGATCACGCCCCACCATCGCCTGGACCAGTGCGTCGTGATCAACCTGCTGCATGTCCGTAAACGTTTTGACGTACTGGCCATCCTTAAACACGGTTATGGCATCGCTCAGCGCGAAAATCTCCTCCATACGGTGCGAAACGTACAGAATGATGCGGCCCTCGTTGCGTAGCTCACGAATCACGCGAAACAGATTTTCAATCTCCCTGGCGGAAAGAGAGCTGGTGGGTTCATCAAAAGCGATAATTTTGGCGTTACGCGCCAGCGCCTTAGCAATCTCCACCATTTGCCACTGACCGATGGAGAGATATTTCAATGGAGTATCAGGATCGATATCCATCCCCAGATGTTTCAACTGCAGGCCCGCTTCGTAGTTCAACAGCGAGCGGTTCACAATCCCACCCTTATGCGGAAGCTGCCCTAAGTAAATGTTCTCGGCGACGGTCATTTCCGGCACCAGATGCAGTTCCTGGTAAATAATGGCGACACCGGCGTTCAGCGCAGCGGTTGTGTCCGCAAACGAAACCTCCTGTCCGTGGATCGCTATAGATCCCGTGGTTGGCGCGTAGTTTCCGCTGAGAATTTTTAATAATGTTGATTTCCCGGCGCCATTTTCACCCATCAGTGCATGCACCTGCCCGGCATAACAGTCGAAACTGATATCCGTTAGCGCTTTTACGCCAGGGAAGGTTTTGCCAATGCCGCGAAATGAGAGATACGGGGTAGACTGTTGCATAACGTCTCCGTGGATCTAAACGGTTGCCGGATGGCGGCGTAGCCTTATCCAGCCTACAAAGGGCGTTTTTGTAGGCCGGATAAGATCGTTTTACGGCAGTTGCGTTATTTGCCGCCTAAGCCTTTTTTCGCCAGTTCTTCTTTGAAGTTGTCGCGAGTAATCAGCACCACATCGGTAACTTCAGTAAACACCGGCGGTTCTGCGCCTTTGGTGACCCAGTTGTAGAGCATTTCGCTGGATTTATAACCGTGAACGTCCGGGCTAGGCAGCAGTGAACCGTAGAATCCGGTGGCTTCCGCTTTGGAGAGTTCGCTAATGGCATCAACACCGTTAATACCGATACCAATAACGTTTGCTGCTTTAAACCCCTGCCCTTCGGTAGCACGCACGCCACCCAGCACAGTGTTGTCGTTCATCCCGACAATCAGCCAGTGTTTAACTTCAGGATGTTGAACCAGCATGGAGTTTGCGGCGTCGAATGCGCCAGGGATATCATTTGATTTGGTTGGGACCTGGTAGATCTGTTTTTCCGGGAAGCCTGCAGCTTTAAGCGCTTCCATCGAACCCGATGTACGACGGCGCGCGGTATCCAGTTCGTTGGCGGTAATCGCCATTACAGCGGAAGATTTCACATCCCAGCCACGTTTCTGCATCTCTTTGTACAGTTCCTGGCCCTGGCGTTCACCAATTTTGGTTGCTGCCATCATCACCAATGGCACGGTATCCATAGGCTTACCTTTCGCATTGGCGAACTGATCGTCAACCGCGATGACTTTCATGTCATAGCCACGCGCTTTTGCCATAATAGCAGGCCCGAGTTTCGGGTCCGGCGTACAAATTACAAATCCTTTTGCACCACTTGCCGCCAGGCTGTCGATAGCATTCAGGGTTTTCTCTCCGTCTGGAACGGCGATTTTAATAACTTCAAACCCAAGGTCTTTACCGGCTTTATCTGCAAACTTCCACTCCGTCTGGAACCAGGGTTCTTCCGGTTGTTTGACCAGAAAACCGAGCTTCATGGATTCAGCGATAGCGGATTGTGACATAATGGCGGCCAGACCGATGGCCGCCAGCGCTTTAGTGAATTTGTGCATGGTTAACTCCAGCTTTAACGTTCTTTTATGTAGGGTAAAATCAAACGATTTTTTGTAATCCGGACGTAAAACAAAGCATTACCTTTTACTGATAAGATCAATGCCAGTGCTGAGAGTAGTTTTAGCGGGAAATTGATTCTCCATAAGAGAGCGGCATCACACCCTAGAATTACAGTAGTTGCGTACATAAATTCAGCGGGAAATGACATAAAAAAACACAATTTTCAGAATAGGAAAAATAAGAAATAGCAGATTAATCCATAACCTCAGCCAGTGAATCCTTGTTCCCGAATATCGAAACATCCGGGAGTCCAATGATTACCAAGGGTAATAAATATGGTCAGCGTGATCGCGAACAGGAATATCGTCTTCTAACAGACGTGCAGAAAGCGTAAACGCAAAATCAAAAATATGGCCCAGTCCTTTGCCACTGATAAGATTTCCATCTTCAACAACAGGCGCGTCGACATACTCGCCGTCGGTGATGGTTTGCCACAGCTCACCTGAACACACGTAGCGCCGGCCTTTCAGTAACCCATTACCCGCCAGCACCCGCGCGGCTGCCGAACAAACCGGGCAAATCAGTTTTCCTGCATCGTCATGGCGAGAGATAAACTGGACAACTGCAGCACTGGCGGCAAGATTTACGCTACCCTGTGGTCCCCCTGGCAACACGATCGCATCGTAGAAAGCATCCCGACGGGCCTCCAGCGTACTGTCGGTCACCATTGGCACGTCATGATAGCTCACCACCGCACGGGACTCTGCGCAGGCCAGCGTCTCAACCTCAATTTGCAGGCGACGTAGAATATCAATAGTCACAATGGCTTCAGCCTCTTCAAAACCGGGTGCCAGCAACACCGCCACTTTTTTCATATACAACTCCTCGATTAATCCACCGATATCCAACAACAAATGCCGAATAATTCATTCCGTTAAATTTATTAAAACTGATCTGGCGCAAGAAATTAGGTTGAAGATAATTTTCAGGCACATCACTTCACCGGATAATTCCCATCAAAACCAACAGTGATAATCACCAGACGTCATAGAATACCGCGGCATGAAATTTAATTTTGAGACTTGAAACAGCATTTCATTATCTTTATTTTACATAAATACATTATAAATCATCTAATTACATTCACACCCATTATATACACAAATGGCATAGCCAAGAATATTGCTATACCAATATGTAAAAAAACATAAATAGGCCGTTTTAAGGATTTTCTTAATGCCAAGCACGCGCTATGCTGATTCACGATCGGAAGCGAATATAATTCGTGATCATCTAAAGGACCGGCGGAACGGATTTTTTCTGCTAACAGTATTACTCGTACGTAGATGTGAAGTGCAACGGCAGCCCGTTGTACTGGCGTTGGTGACGTACTTCTCCTTTCTGGAAATAAGGATATTGATATGGCTGCAGTTGGAATTGTTCACAAACTCAACACGCAAATGAACCTTGAGTTTTACGCATCGAATCTCTACCTTCACCTCAGTGAATGGTGCTACGAACACAGCCTGACAGGCACCGCGACGTTTCTGCGCACTCAGGCGCAGGGTAACGTGACGCAAATGATGCGTATGTTTAATTTTATGAAAAGCGCAGGGGCTAACCCCATCGTCAAGGCCATCGATGTTCCCGGTGATGAGCTAACTTCGCTTGAAGAACTGTTTCAGAAAACGCTGGAAGATTATCAACAGCGTTCGCGTACGCTGTCGCGTTTGACGGATGAAGCCGAAGCATTGAACGACGCGCCAACCGTTGATTTTCTTCATGATCTGGAAAAAGAACAGCAGCAGGATGGCGTGCTGTTACAAACGATTCTTGATGAAGTTCGTAGCGCTAAACGCGCTGGATTGTGTATGGCACAAACGGATAAGCATTTGCTAAACGTCGTAAACTACCAACATCACTGATATCCGATCGCGACAAATCTGCGCCTCCCGTTCTGAGAGGCGCAAAAAAACCTTTCTAAAACCTGAAACAACGGTTTATTTTAGTGAGACTCATTCTGCGGGGTGAATTTCAGCTCGATCAACGCAACCGCTTTTTGAATTGCGCGCATCGTAACGGGATCAGCCCCCGCGGGATGGCTGGAAAAGTCGATGCTTTTCAGTTGACTGGACATTTTTTCCCGAACTTCTACCGGGGCAATAACATCAATAACATCCAGGATTTGCTTGATAACCAACTGGCAGGCAACAACGTCCGAGAGCAGTTCCTGATCGGCATTCAGTGTTTGGGACATAGTGAGCTCCTTATAGAAAGGTCGTCATAGTACCCATTCAGCGCTCGAAACGGTAGCGGCGAAAGCAGTACAGCCGCGCTGAAAATAAAAAAACAGCTCCAGTTAATTTCGTTTGAGATGGCAAGCACAACATGAGTGAACATTTAGCGGTTGAAAATAAGCGGGGTCTTTCTCCGGCTGCACTACTGGTCGCCGGGGCCTTCTTTATGGAGTTCATCGATGGCACGGTGATTGCGACGGCCCTGCCCGATATGGCAAAAAGTTTCGGCGTGCAGGCCGTTGATCTGAACATCGGCATCAGTGCTTATCTGATTACGCTGGCGGTTCTCATCCCTGCCAGTGGCTGGATTGCCGATCGTTTTGGTGCCCGAAAAGTGTTTACCCTGGCACTGGCGATCTTTACCTTCGCCTCAGTCTTATGCGGACTCGCCACCAGCATTGAAGGTTTTGTGGCAATGCGCATTTTACAGGGTGTCGGGGGGGCACTCATGGTGCCGGTCGGCCGCCTCGCCGTTCTGCGTACCACGCCTAAACATCAGTTGATCACCGCGATCGCCACCCTGACCTGGCCTGCCTTAGTGGCCCCCATAATTGGCCCCCCCTTGGGCGGATTTATTACCAGTTATGCCAACTGGCGCTGGATCTTCTTTATTAATGTGCCACTGGGGTTGCTGGCGATAGCGCTGGCGCTGCGTTTTATCCCGGATATTCATGATGACGAACGTCGCCCGTTCGATTTTCCCGGTTTTATTGCCACATCGGTCGCGATGGTCAGTCTGGTATATGCGATGGAACTGCTGGGAACCCAACAGCCGCAGGGCTGGTTAACTGCGGGACTTCTGGTACTTGGAATCGCCACGTTCCTGTTTGCCCTGCGTCATTTTCGCCAAACCGCGTGGCCGATGATTCGTCTGGATGCCATGCGCGTTCCTACATTTCGTGTCACGATGTACGGCGGTTCTCTGTTTCGTGCTTCTATCAGTGCGGTACCCTTTCTGTTGCCACTGATGTTTCAGGTTGGTTTTGGTATGAATGCTTTTCATGCCGGTTCCCTGGTATTGGCCGTGTTTGTTGGCAACCTGACGATTAAACCCGCGACTACCCCGTTAATACGCTGGTTAGGCTTTAAAAAGCTGCTGCTGATAAACGGCGCGCTTAATGTGCTGGCGCTATTGGCCTGTGCGCTGATCACGCCGCAAACTCCCGTATGGGTAATTTTACTGGTGCTGTATCTGGGCGGCGTTTTTCGCTCAATTCAGTTTACCGGTGTCAGCACGTTGGCATTTGCGGATGTTCCTGCATCACAGATGAGCTATGCAAATACGCTGTTTAGTACAGCGACGCAACTGGCTGTTGGATTAGGGATTTCGTTGGCGGCTATCGGGATCCGCATCGGGGATCAAGTGAGTGAATGGTGGTCACTGGGGGCGATACCCGGCATCAGTTTCCGGCTGGCATTCGTCGCTATCGCCATGATTTGCCTGATAGGAATGGTTGATACGCTGCGGCTTACCCGCGATGCAGGAAGCGCTGTATCAAATAAGCGTCGATAAGCCCGATAGTTCAGTTCACACTATCGGGCCAACCGGGTTTAGCCAATAACTTCACGGACAAAGGCTTCGATCGCTTTGTCCTGGCAGTTTTCAAAGAAACACTGCTGGAAACGTGGACCTGAAACGGCGGTTTTCACCAGTTCAGGATCGATAGCGCGCAGGGTATCAAGATAATTTTCTTTTACTACTGCCGCTTTCACCTGGTTCAAAATCCCCGCATTACGCACCTGCGGGTCTTTCCGCTCTGGCGGATAACCTTCACCATTACGACCGGTAAACGCTTTTTCAAACATATACCGGACGTTCAGTTCAGCCCCCCAGCCAAACCCTTTCGCAAAGGCCAGCGAGAGCGCATTACCGTTGTTGATCTGCGCAAACAGGAACGCATCCGCGGGATCAAGGCAGTAGCCGCACACCACACCGGGGTGAATATTCAGTGACATCATGGCTCCCTGACCCGTACCGCAGCCCGTGACAACGAAATCAACCGCTTTTGAATTGAGCAGAATGCTGGCCATGATGCCCAGATGGATGTAAGTCAGATGGTGATCATTTTCGTCGCTCATCCCGACGTTGAACACAGGAAAACCTTTTTCATCCGCGACAGACTTAAGTTCATGGTGAATGATCGCGTTTTTGCTTGCCTGGCTGTTTTCCATCATCAATGCAATTTTCATTGTGTACTCTCCTGAATGCGCCGCGGGGGGCCCGCCGTAAGTCATGACATTTCAGTCACATTACTATTTAGTAAATCAGCTTTCAAATTTTATGAAATTAAGTTTCATAAAATATCGAGATGCTCACGGTTTTTGCGCCAGCCTTCAGATTTGACTCATAAACAGGGTGTCGTTGTGATTAATCGCAGGTGATCTTCTGGCTATTCAGGCCATTGATTAGCCGTGATGTATGTCAGGATAGCGTATCACCGATTTTTCAGAGCGATTTCATGAAGACCTTTATTCTTGCCCTCTTACCGCTCATGCTGACGGGATGCACCATCACTAAGCAGGCTCAGGTCAGCGAAGCCAGCAGTATTACCGGCGTGGTTCGTCTGACTTACAACCAGGCCATGCTACAAACAGCACGTACCGACGACTATGTTGCTCAGGGAACTGCGACAAAAGAATGTCAGCGCATGGGCTATGCCAGTGCAGTCGGATTTGGCCAGCCAGTTGCGACCTGCAGCGTTTATGCCGGTTCTCTGTGTTTGAATACCAAAATCACGCTGTCCTGGCAGTGTCACGGTGTTGCCGTACCACAAACTTCCACTTTCCAGTATTAATCATTCCGACCAGCACACCTGCTGGTCATCTATTCTATTTTAATTTATATCATCAATTTAATAGCGTGAATGCGTTTTATTCCCATTCGCATTTTTAATAAATAAATTTATTATTTTACCTTTTGCAAATAATTAAATAACAAATTATAGTGG
>NZ_JANEWI010000061.1:0-10927 GCF_028069775.1 Citrobacter sp. Igbk 17
GGGATTCCCATGTCGGCACCCTCTCTTGAATACCGGATAGAAATACAGCACAAAAACTGCATATACATCCAGCAATGAGCAGATAAGCCGTACTGTTCAGGAAATGTTTGAAGAGGCTGAGTTCTGGTTAGCTGAATCTTAACAAACAACCGTAGCTACATATGGCGAAAAACTCTGTAATGATAGAGTTACGCCCACTCTTAATCCCGGTATTAAAAAGTGGGCGTGCTACCCGTTTTTAATACTAAGCAGGCACTGGAACGTTAAAGACACCCTCGTAGTCAGCTGTGTCAATTAACGGTTTTATGCTGGAGTAGTAGTTTTGCCACTCAACTAGTTTGGCACGGGACTCTTCAATAAAACCAGCCATAGCGTTAGATTCCTGGATTTTCGTAATGGCCAGCTGTAGACGCATCTCTGCTGTTTTAGGGTAATCAACTCCGAATGTGACACCGCTATTTATCATAATTTGATACTCCCGATTGCGATCACGTTAACCCATACCGTTACCTGTGAAGATCCACTATTGTGAATAAAACCTGTAACAATATCATTGGTTGTACCTTCAATTGCTACGCGCCAGCTTCCTGAATTACCTGACTCACCTACAACACTAACCCCCGGGTAGTTACTAAATTGTCTTGCGCCTTCAGATACCCAATTATATGTGTAACTTGTTGAGGCATTTGCGGGGGCCGTAACCGGAAAACGCCGCGTTACTATTTGCATTCCCGGCCCTACAAACGTAACAATATTCAGGCTATTCCCGCCGCTTCCGCTGTTATTGCCCGCACTCGCCAGATTGTACTCATTCGTGGTTGGTGTGCTCCCCCTTGCATCAGTCATGCGAATGACAGGATCAACTCGCCCCCCTACAGTGTTTTTTACCGTTAAGGCCGCTTTGGCTACAGACACCCCGGCCACCTGGTAATCGCTGACTAACTCACCGCCGTAAGCAGTGGCGTTATTAGCAGGCGCGGTAGCGTCATTTTTAATCACACTCCATGACGCAAGGACAGACTTTACCGACGCAATAAACGTCTTTACCCATCCCTTTGTGGCCGCATCCTTATCATCTACCGGATCAGCGGCTAAAGGCGTCGGGCCATCTGGTCGCACGTTAAGCCACGCCTCCGCGCGATCCTCAAGGTCAGACAGGTTGTTTGCCTTAGCCAGCGCAGCAACAGGATTGTGCGATGCGGCATCCTGCGCCGCCTTCTCGGCTTTCCCTTGCGCGACTTCTGCTGCTGTTTTGGCACTATCTGCCGATGTGGCGTATCCGGAAGATGATGTTTCAGATGCCAGTGCTGCGGCGGCGGCTGCCTCAGCGTCGGCTTTTGCCTGGATGATGACTGGCTTATCTGCAGCAACCTGTGCGGCATCGGTATGAATCTGGTCAGCCAGAGGAATAAGGTCTTCAATCTTCATCGTCTTCATTATATCGATAATACGAAGCCACGAGGGACCGGTATAAGTCGAGCCATCGGCCATCTTTATTGTGATATCACCATTGACCTCCAGCAGTTGATACCAGTTATCGATTTCCAGAACGCGCTGACGAATGGCATAGGCTGTATCTGTGGCTATCTGTGCGCTGATGCTGTTCAGGGTGTCACGCGGCATCGCGGTCCACGCAGAACCCGACACTGCCGGCCCGGCATACGGACGTGAAAGTGTCAGCGCACTATCACTCTCAACCGTTTTTACAGGAAGGGTATACGTCACACCGCCTGTTTTCATGACAATAAAATCACCGGCCGCCAGTTCAGTGCTGAATGAAGTCCCTGCCCCTGATACCCGGCCTCATACTCAACGTAGCGCGTCAGTTCACGTGCCAGAGCAGTGTTAACCGGTTCGTAAGCCTGTTGGTTGAGGTCGCGCACACCAGCCAGTAGCGAGGCCAGGCGGCGGGCGCTGTAGGTATCAGCACGTTTGCCATCCAACAGCACCAGCAGTTTGGCAGCCAGGTCGGAATCAAGCTTACTGAGCAGCGCAACCATTCGCCGAGCAACGCCGGTAAACGGGAACTCCTGCCCGTGATAGTCCCAGTAATCACCCTCTTCTTTGCCGAATCGGAACAGCAGCTCTTCGCCGGTAGGCCATACCCAGCGCAATTCACTGGCCGATGCCAGATAGCGTGCGCCGTCGTTAAACAGACGATACATACGCTTCGACTGGGTAATGATGTCGGTGAGGTTTTTATACTCGGTATCAAAAATAACGCCGCGCCAGAATGAGCCATAGCCCAGGCCGACAAGTCGACGAAAGCGCGCCAGCTGCGCGGCGGTTTTACCCGGACCACGCGTTCCCTCATAGAGGATTTCGTTACACGGGCAACTCAGGGAGAGCGACTGCGATCCCGGCAGAGGTTTCCAGACGGCTTTGTAATTCATCCACCAAGAACCTCATTTTGTTGTTTCTTCGCAGCAGCTTCCCATTCGTCCACGTTATCGCAGGACGGTACCGGCATGATGCTGTGGGTCGCTGTAACCTTCTGCTCGACCTGCTCTTTAAACGCCTGCACTTTGATGTGCTTGCCGAGCAGCTCCAGGTTCTTGACCTTATCCGGCCACTTAACCTTCTTGAGGATGGTTTCCGCCGTCTCCTCGTCGAAGTTCAGAATGGTCGTGCTGATATCCAGCCCGGTTAGCGAAATTCGCCAGGCCTTTGGCCAAAGGCTGATCGGCTTGAGGCTGCCGTCGTCATTTAGAATGTCCAGAACGTCCATCTGGTCGATCTCAACTAAGCGACGGAGCACATAATCAGCATCAACACCCACATCTTCGTTGCGCTTCGCTTTGAGTTCAGCGATCCTGTTTTGGATGTCAGGTTTTGACAAGTTCTGAGCGGCGATACGGTTTGCAGTTTTGACGCTGTACCCCGCTCGAATAGCCGCTTGTGTGGCGTTTAAATCGATGAGGTACTCGCGACAGAACATCTCTTGTTTGTCGGTGAGTGCCATAAATAAGTTATCAGTTCCAAAGGAAGATTAAGAATGGCAATGCTGTCCATTGATAAGACATGCCCCCACTGTTTGAAGGAGCGGGCTGTATTGAGATGTATTGAACAAGCGCCTTTAAGAAACAAATGTTATTCGCTGGTATTTCAATGTCATTCATGCTTCAAGCTTTTAATTGCTGAGGTAGAAACAGATATTCAAAGCACCCCAGAGGATTATGCAAAGACGCAAGTTTACCCCGTCATTCTCAATAATAACCCGCGATTTAACGTCCTCGATACTTACCCTTCACATAAAACCTTTTCCGCGCCAGAAGCAACCCCAGAGAGAGCTGCAAAATTTTTTGTAGAGGCAAAAGAAGATTTTGCAAAAGGACGTTATGAAACCAGCGCAATGAACTGCCGAAAAGTGATCGATATCGCGACCAAGGTGCTTCATACAGGCAATGAGGATAAGTTAGTAAAACGAATATCCGCAATAAGAGGTACGGGACTCATAACACAAGAAATGGCAGACTGGGCACACATCGTCCGTATTGATACAAATGTTGCAGTTCATTCAGATGAAGAATTCACCGCTGATGAGGTTGATCAGCTTTTGAAGTTCACAGAAGTGTTTTTGACATACTCATTCACTTTACCTGCGATGGTGAAAGCCAAGCGGGATTCTGAATAAACGTAGAATGTCTCCATTCCAATACGATGGGTCTGCCCATTGTAATGGCAATAAAACAGCCACCAGCGCTCGCCAGTGGCTTAATGAGGGTAAGGTTACACCTCTAGTTTTTGAATCGCCTGGATTGAAGTGACAACACATTGGCGACGACTGACATTGTTTGCTTCCGCAATGTCCATCTCAGTTAACAGAACCTGAGAGTCTATATCCTGTCCTTTTTCTAATCGAAGGAAGTGATTGCCTTTATTCACCAAAATCCAGTCAGCGGAGTAAATCTCCCAAACGAGAAAATACAACATAAGCATCCTTATCAACAGTTATAAACACTGAAGTGTAAGTCAGCATAAACCTTACTAAAAGCATTATCGAAGCCCCTCAGCGAAGAACTTCTGTAATCCTATTGCCGGTCTTGTTCGATTTCTCGTATCCCCGCTAGCTGGTTATTCGCCTTCTCAATGGTTGACAGCAGCGGGTTAATCCACAGCACAGCCTGGCAGTACGTTATTGAGCTGGCGGCAGCGGTGCTATCACCGGCTGCGTCAGCGTTCCCGGTATCGGTGTGCATTGCGCTGGCACGTAAACGGTTCGCGTAGTTGAGCAGCCCACTAGCAACATCAGCAGGAACAGGCATATCACAGGTTTTTTCACGTCGGAGAATCTCCCGGTATTCGATGACAGTTTTCTCGGCACCAGCATCTATCAGCGAATTCATGCGGCTGGCGTTCTCAGCTACCTGATTAAACCGGTTTAAGTTGAAAGCATGGGTAGTTATCACCGCCGCCTGTAGCGCGTTGTCGCTGCGCAGCACCCGGTTATCACTCTCTGACGCGGTCAGTGCCGCATTGCTGCGTACCAGCAGAACACAGAGCACCGCAATGATGGTTACGACGACCACCAGCAGAATCGCGACAATCGTAATTTTACTGGTTTTCATCAAAATACCCCCGGAACTGATACCGGAATGCCTGGGTTAAGCGGCCCGAGCTCATCACCAAGAACCTGAGGTTTTTCTGCCCACAGGCAAACTTCACGCTCAATCTCACGCCGGGTGATTAAACCCTTCCACTGTTTTCCATCAGCGTATGTCCAACGTCGCAGTTGTTCACATGCGCCTTTCGAATCACCCTGGTTGATTTTCCGTAACAGTGTGGAGGTTTTGAAGTTGCCAGCACCGACGTTGTACGCGAACGAGTAAAGTGCACCGCGCATTGTTGCCGGGATTGGGGCCTTGATGTAGGGGTTAATCTGACGGGCGACAATATTCAGGTCTTTATCCAGCAGCGCCTGACATTCTGCTTTGGTGTAGGTCTTGCCGAGGATAATATCTTTACCAGTATGGCCCCAGCATACAGTCCACACTCCAACAACATCCCGATAAGGCTGATAGCGTACACCTTCAAGGCCATCATTACCCGTTGGGCCAGTAATCAACGCCGCAGCGATAGCAATAGCGCCAGCGGGTATAGCTGCAATAACGCTATTCTTCAGCTTTTGTGGCATAGCCATTGCGACGATCCTCCCGTTCTTTCCAGCGGAAATACCAGTTCACTGCACATGTGATTACCGTGCATGCGATACCGACAATAATTGCCCAGTCGCTCAGGCTTAACCCTGCAATTCTGTCGGCCAACATCCAGGACACCTCTTTTGCTGTTTTAGCTGTTTCGGCATATGCCTTCGCTGATACACCGCAGCCGGTCAGCGTGGTTCCTGTTCCATATGAAAGTCTGCTGTAAATGGTGCTCATTTTGGTCATAGCCTCACCTCCGATTTTCCGGATGGCGCTGTGTGAGTTAATAAGGAAGTTGAATCTCTCTAATTTGCTATAAAGTTGCGAAACTGAATTGCCGATACTGATCAGACAAATCCAAATAAGGGCAGCCCATGCAAACAGTATCGACATACAAAGATTTAGCCATGGCGGTTTTGGCAGATTCCAACAAAATAGAAATCACCGGAGACATAAGGAAAGGAACAGTAAAAATAGTAACCAGTGGCACCGTTTCGTGGGTAATTGCAATTGGCGCTATTGGAATTGCCTATGCAGCTATCATGATGATTCCTGCAACTGGCGGCACAAGCTCTACTTTATCTGGTATTGCGGCCCCCGCAGCGGTAGCAAGCATCGGTCTCCCCGCAACCACCGCGGCGATTTCTATTGCTGTTAGTGCAGGATCATTATCGGCGATAAAAAAATTAAGGAATTACAAAGTCGAAACACAATCAGATGGCAAGACTATCTTGGTAAAAAAATAGTAAACAAAAAGTCCCAGCGTTTACCCGAGGCTTTTTGTTGGTCGTAAACCAAAGCTATGGCGACAATATCAGACGTACACAGAATATATGCTTGAACAAAACAGACATAAGGAAAATCAGATGATATCTCCCAATAATCAAAGAATTTCAGAAATATTCAAACGGCTAGCTGAGATCGCTAACGAAACCGCTAAGGTAGCAATCAACCCTACTTTAACCCCAGCGCAAAAGCAGAAGGAATATGATAATTATTTTAGGGAACATGATCAGTTAACAAAAGAAGCTCAGGAGATTTTTGGTAAACCAAGCATGTACTGAGTTTGTCGTTACATAACCTCACGCAAGGGACTGCAATTAATGTGAGCGTTTGTCTAACCAGACCTACATGTTGAAATATCATAAGCATTAAAACAAAAAAGCCCAAGGTGTAAACCTCGGGCTTGAAAATCGATTCACTGCCAGTGCATACAATAATGGCACAATATCAGATTTACGCAAAATATATACTATTTAGTTCATTTCTGCAATGCCTTGCTGATAATTTGCTGCCTTTTGTTGTGAACGTGATCGCGAAACATGATGTAGCGCCTGGGTGTCGAGGCCCTTATACAAGCAGGTCATTACATCGTAATGCTCCACATAATTCTGAGACCAGTTTGTTTTGTTAACGCCCACCAGCGCAGCCAGATCGCCATACTGATACTGCTCCTTCCCAGATAGCTCTCCTTTCACATCCTGCGCCGCCAGCCATATCAACTGACGCAACCGGTCGATAGTCTTATTTGCCACCCTCTTCCCGGCAAGTTGCTGGCTGAACTGTTGCCACCCCCACTTAGTAATTTCCACCTGATAGCACCAGCGCACGTCCTCGCTATAGCTCCACAGCAACCAGGCCTTCTGGTGCTCTTCGAGTGACATCAGAGCACGGCGCCACGATGCGGTGGAATATTCAACCGGCTGCACCAGAGGAATATGTGAACCCTTGGCATGTGATTGTTTGCCCGGTATTGGTGGGTTATCCAGCGTAATCATTTTCCTGGTCACTTCATCCAGCACTCGAGGCTTTTTACGTTTAAACGTTCCCGTATCGAACTGCGCGTTTTCAAGCCACGCCATCAACTGCCCTTTCGTCGCACCACTTAAATCGGCGGTGGCCACCATCAACTGCTGGCGCACGTATTCGAGAAATTGAGTGCTCATACAGCACCGCCTATGGTTTTGATGTAATTCTTCAGTATTCGGTAGTCCGTCAGCACAGAGCCGGGTAAGTGGTATAAGCGCAATCGTTGCCAGCGAACACGGGGGTGATCGGCAAAGTAGGTTTCGAAAGTCATGCAGCCTCCTGTTTCTTCAATGCGCGTAGGTCGGCCAGCGCGGTAAGCCTGATTTCCTTCAGCTCTTCGACTGTCCAACGGTGTGGAGTGTTATCGTTCTCGAGCGACAGCACTGGCTCTTCGCCGTAACATTCCACCAGCGCAGCTCGGTATGCTTCGATATTCCCGGATTTGTAGACGTTGCAAACATCACACTGAAGATGAATGTTAAAGCGAGTGAAGCGCAGATGCCCAGCGGCTGCCGTAGTCCGATAATGGCCGGCATGCCAGGCGAACGCCGTTTTCGTTCTGCAGGAAATGCAGCCCCGCCCCTCTGCCAGCTCGGTTTCGCGACAGATGTCGTTAACCGCACGCTGCGTCAGGTCTACCCAGTGCTTCAGCGGCTTAACTGCAGCTTTACGCTGGCGCCAGGCGGCTCGCTCTTTCTTCTCAGTGGCGCGCTGTTTGGCGGACTCCTTGCGCCGTGCATCCTCCCGGACTTTTCTGGTCTGCTCTTTCCCGACGGCGCTGGCGCACTCGTAACCACATACGGTCTGCGTGTCTCGCACCGGGTGGAACCACTGGCGGCAGTCTTTGTTAGCGCACTTACGGCGCGGTAGCTTAGCCATGCTCACCCCCACGCCTTGTTTTGCCAGACACGGCTTGGGCGCGGGGCTTTCTCGGTTTCCGGTAACTGCACACTGACAGTCCAGGTGATGTTGTCACGATTAAGACTGCGTTCAACCGTGGCGCCACGACGACGGTAACTGGCCACCAGCTCGTCGGCCTGCTCGGTTGTGCATTCGTGATGGTGAAACCAGGAATATTTCATCGCCATCACCCCGCAAAGCTCATGAGCTGCGATGCGGCGTTTTCCGCTTCACGCTGGTCCTTGAATGCCCGGGACAATACCCAGCGCCACAGAACATCGAGCGCGGCTTTGTACAGCTGCTGGAACTCGGCTTCGTCCATATTGGCAAAAGCAATACTGCGGGGATGTTTGCGAAGGGTTCCGTCAGGAAGCTGGATAGCGTCGTAGTGGCCAGACTCGATGATCACCCATGCACGGTATGCGTCATAGGATTTGCAGATACTGATACTACCGGAGCGCTTATCTGCGATACGGTCGAGATATTGCTCGGCAGCATCCAGGAGTGCGGCTTCGCTTCCCGCGAATGAGGCAAGGAACTTGGCATAGCCGGTTACCAGCTTGCGCTCGTTGGAAGAGATCGCCCCGCCGGTTGGTTCCCAGTATTCGAAGCCGAGATTGAGTAATGCGAAGAAGCGACGGTGAAAAGCCGGGTTGCGTACCTGCCGGAACTCAGCCACCAGCACGGCGCCGAGTTTGAATTTTGATTGCAGTAAATCGCTGGTCTCCGGCGTAGCGGGGATCAGGATTCCTGATTGATGCTTTATTAGATGTAATTGGTGCG
The DNA here is from genome assembly GCF_028069775.1 of Citrobacter sp. Igbk 17. Lineage (NCBI taxonomy): Bacteria > Pseudomonadati > Pseudomonadota > Gammaproteobacteria > Enterobacterales > Enterobacteriaceae > Citrobacter > Citrobacter sp. Igbk 17. The sequence goes on from NZ_JANEWI010000061.1 coordinate 8,637, forward strand.
CCATGGTTTCTCTCCGTGGCGCAGTAGGTTACGGTTGTTCAGACCGTTGATTTCATATTATCAGAAGGTGGGGTTACCCGGTAGCCGAGACGGTGAATAAACTGCATAAAACCATTAGGAGTAAAGACCTCTTCATCATCCAGCAAAGGCCGCATAGAAACCATGCCATTGACGCGATAAATTAGATGCCTGCCCGATGAAGGAAAGCTAAACACCACGCAGCCGTCAGACCTTCTTACAATGTCATACCAGTTGTCTTCTGACGTTTGCAAAGCTGAATCACTCACATTTATGTTCTCCCTTCGAGCGACATACAGACGCGATTAAAGAATGTCGGCAGCAGCATCAAAGGGATACACATTTTGGTATTCTGATAAATGCGCGCCAGCCTTAAGCGCAATTCTAATAAAACCAGTCGTCAGCGCTTTCCCAGGTATCCTGGAGGATTGATTCAATTTTCTTTTTATCGTCCTTATCACCACCAAAAACACTTAAACCATCCGCACCAGCACGGCGGATTGTGAGCCTGCAATTGTCATAGTGATCATTCAGGCGCTTAAGCAATTCTTTCTCCAGTGCTGGTACCGCACCTTTAGGAAGTTCTTTCATGCGATCAATGGTTAATTCAACTTTCATAATGGTCCCCATTGCATATACTGTTTTTTTATACAGTATACCGATACACGGAAATGATCAACGGTTTAAGAGCACAAATTGTTAATTTTCTGTCAGGCGTAAAACAAAAAAAACCGCCGTAGCGGTTTGAATTAGCAGTGTTTTATTATGCGGCAGTTTCTTTCTGCTGACACAATCCGAGAGATTCGCCCTCACTATTGCATCATCAGTGAGCAACTGTGTGACCATGAGGTAAAGCGTATCCAACTTTCATTCGTCTTTTTCAATCAGCAAAGGGCTGGTTAGTGCTGTGAGTGGGCTTTGTTCACTTCATGGTAGATAAATCAGCTCTGGATAAGTGATAAGAGTGAAATCAATCCGAATTAACAACCTAAAGCACATGAATCGGAACACAGATATTAAAATCCTAAAGTCTAGTAACAAATAGCCGATATGAGATATTGCTTATCAGTTTAAAAATCATCTATTGAAAAAATGGGGGGAGGCGTTGAAGCGAGTAGAACGCGATTTTATCTGTCTGTTTAATTGTGTGTGGTATCAAGATTTCCCTGTGTTCAAAGGTGAATATATCAACCGTTCCAACTGGACCATTCATGTTGGCCTGGTCATGCGCGAGTGTGCAAAGTTAATGGGCGCAAGAACATTTTTTGAACAAGGCGGGCGTACCGATGCGGTCCTACAATATCCAGACAATCAAATTTTAACCTATGTTGAGTGGGAGTATAATCAGGCAGACAGAGATAGCGTTAACGAGTTAGACAAACTGCTTGAAAAAAACGACAAGTGCTATTTCTCCACATTCATCTCATATTGTCAGCATGAAAACATCAATATTGTTATTGAAAAAGCAAGTAGAATATGGAGTGAAGCAAGCAGGCCTTTGATTTTTTTTCTTATCACCTATGAGCCTCAAACGAAAAAACGCCGCCATTTTTTAGAACTCAGAACTTATTTTTTCTCAAACGGCAAAAGAAAACTAGTTCGCAAACAGCCTGCGCTTCCATGGGATATTGAGCAACGAAAATACAATGTCGAAGAAGACGCAGGATAGAAGAGACATAAGGTTTTCACGACAGTCTCGTTTCGAGCCCTAACTAAAATATTCTGTTCGGAGCAACCAAATAGCTCTGGCTTTGCTGTGACCATGTTCACGGTACTAACGCCTCTCCAGGTCCGCTTCTCGCTCATGGTGGACCAAAATCAAATCTAAAATGACGTGGCTAAGCGGGAGTACATAGTGAATGACAGGATGCTCCGGGCAGCACCATACTAACTCAGTTCCTGTCAGAGGAAGGCGTTGTTTCATGATGGGATGAGCGCTCCCGCCAGACAATCCATGCTACAGCCGCCTCCCATGATATATATCCATTATTGCCATGTTTCGCCCGGCGGAGATCAACTGCATCACCAAACTTTTCAATTATGAATTTTTCAAATTCTATGCGTTTTTCTTCGTCGTTCGTTGAATCCATGCCTTCCCCAGAAGTGTCCTACGAATCGCTCGTATTGCATAAAAAATAGCATATATAATAGAGAGTGAAAAACCCGCCGTAGCGGGTTTAAATAGAGAAATTGATTACTATGATGTAACCCTAAAGTTCTATGAAACTCTTCTATATCACCCGAACCACAGCCTTTTCATTTCTCCACGGCAG
>NZ_JANEWI010000062.1:0-9453 GCF_028069775.1 Citrobacter sp. Igbk 17
TGCTTTGATTATTCTATTCTTTCCCATGGTACCCGGAGTGGGACTTGAACCCACACAGCGCGAACGCCGAGGGATTTTAAAAACTATTAGAGAGTCTTATAAAACATAAGCTTATGATAAATAAGACTCTCTTTGCTGGTAATCGCTGATAATCACAGGTAATGGTTTGATTTTTGCTGCCACTATTTAGAGGGCTAAATTAAGCTGATTCCTCCCATAGTGCGAAGCAGGGAAAGCATCGGATGGGATGAAATCAGCCGGTAACTTTTCGCGGGGCGCGCGCTTGGTTACAAGCTTCTCAACGCTGTTGAGCGTAGTAAACGTAATACTGCATTCGAAATTCTGGCACTGGTGATAATGCCGGACTGTCATTTCACTAAGAGGGCGACTGGTGCGCGTACGGGCGACGGCACCACAAACAGGACACTTAAACATAATGGCCTCCCATGGCGGGAGTTGAACTCGCTCATATTATGGCCGCTATGATTCGGTTTCTGCAATCCATTCAGGTATTTTTGCTTCCAACTCCAGCCGCGTTTTAAACCCACTATCGTCAATAGTGTGGCTTGCCTTCGCAATTATCCAGTCCTGGCCGTCAATGACGTCTTTGAACTCCGTTACCGTTCCGTGCATCTCCGGATACAGATCCGCACGCCCGTAAGCTAGGGTTAAAGAGAACTCAGCAGCTCCGCGCTGGAGTTGTTGCCATTTTGCAGCTGCTGCACGTTGTGCGGCCATCTCACTGCTGTACGTCGTACGGAGTACAAAAACGTTACCATCTTCACCGGCAATATAGTCCCCTTCCCGGCTGCTGCTACGCGGCTTTTTGTCTGCGGTTTTCTTCCGCTTTTTAACAGTAACCTTTTTCTTTTTCCCGAAATCCATATCAAGCCAGTACGCCTGCACGCCGGTGTATGCGTCGCGATCTGCAATCCGGAAAGAATGGCGATCTCCGCTGTTGCGCGTGATGGAAAATTCCGGCAACGCTCTGCCGTTTGCGCTGACACCGCCACCAGGCAGGATGAAGAGCAGGTAACCATTTTTCACAGTTGCAATAGCGCCCAGCATTTCCGCCATGCGCGTCAGAAACGACATATCGCTTTCCTGCGTCTGATCTGCATGATCGATCTCGGCGGACATCAGTTGCTCTGAGATGAGAGGTTTTAACTTGTATCTGTGAGCTATAGCAGAGACGATGCGCTCTACTGTAACGTCATGCCACGACACCTCCCGCTTAACGTTAAATTCATCGCGGAAATCTGCACTTCTGGCCGTGATCTCGATACGGTCCGGCGGCCCTGAGTGCGCAATTTCATCCACGATGAAAATCCCTTTGTGTACCAGTTTTTCTCCCTGCCAGCCTATCGCTGCCGATAACTCAGCGCCACGTGGCGGTAACTCAATATCTCCCTGGCTGTCATCAACAGTGATAGTCAGTTCATCAGCATTAAAGCCCCTGTTATCTGTTAATTCTAACGAGATCAGTTTCTCATCCAGCATGATCAGCGCCTTGCCGCCAAGCGTTACGTTAAACGCTGGCACACGTGACAAGTCGCCAGGATAATTTTTGAATTTCTCAGCACCCGCATTCAGCAGGCTTTTTGCGCTCTCTATTGCGTCAGTTGTCAGTGCCATCGCTTTCTCCTCCCGCAAATATTTCCATGCGCGCGCGATAGGACAAACAGCCTTTTGTTGTCGCCTTTCTGCGACATCCGTCTCAACGTGTCTGCAGCCCGGAATTCAGCGAATATCACCATGAACTCACTAAACATGATGGCGGTAGAGTATGACCGACAACTTTTTCCACGGGGCGCGCACCAAAGAAAACACCGACCTCCAGACCGCGATCAATGACATTGATTCAACGGTCATTGGTCTGGTTGCGGTGGCCGATGATGCCGATCCCCTCACCTTTCCACTTGATACGCCAGTCCTGATCACTCGCGTGATTAGCGTGCTGGGTAAGGCGGGCAAAACAGGCTCACTGTATAAATCTCTCAAGGCTATTTCCGACCAGGTCAGCACGCGTGTAATTGTTGTTCGTGTCGCTGAAGCAAAGGAAGGAGAAAATGCCAAAACGCAATCCCAGCTCATTATCGGTGGCACACAGGCTGACGGAAGCTATACCGGGATGTTTGCCCTGCTGACCGCAGAGCAGAAAACCGGTTATCGCCCTCGCATCCTCGGCATTCCGATGTACGACACGCAGGAAGTAACCGCACAGCTGCGCGTAATTGCGAAGCAGCTGCGTGCATTCTCTTACAGTTACTGCGATAGCTGCGAGACTATTGCCGAAGCGAAAACCTACCGCGAGCAGTTTGCCGAACGTGAAGGGATGATGATTTGGCCTAACTTCATCGCCTACAACCCGCAGACCGGCGTTAATGAAGAATTCCCAGCTGTTGCCTATGCGCTTGGCCTGCGGGCACTGATTGACAATGAGCAGGGCTGGCACAAGTCACTTTCTAACGTTGCGGTTAAAAACGTCCTGGGTATCTCCAAAGACGTGTTCTGGGCGTTACAGGCGGAGGACTCCGACGCTAACGAGCTTAACGCCAACGAGATTACCACGCTGATCAAACGCGACGGCTTCCGGTTCTGGGGGAACCGTACCACCGACACCGAAGAATATATTTTCGAGGTGTTTACCCGGACGGCTCAAATTCTTGCGGACAGCATTGCGGAAGCACAATTCACCACCGTGGATAAACCGCTTACCCCGGCTAACGTCAAAGACGTTGTAAGCGGGATCAATGCCAAGCTTCAGGCGCTGGTCACTGCTGGCAAACTGATTGGTGCGGCATGTTGGTTTGATATTGTCGATAACCCGACCACCGGTATTCGCCAGGGTAAAGCGGTTGTTCGCTACAACTACAGCCCCGTACCACCGCTGGAAAACTTGACGCTGATCCAGACGTTTACCGATCAGTATTACGAACCAGCCTTTGCATCGCTGGGAGGTGCATAAATGGCTATTCCGAAGAAACTCCGCCTGTTCACGATGTTTGTCGATGGCGACAACTACATCGGGAAGATCCCCAGCGTCACGCTCCCGAAAATTACCCGTAAAACGGAAGATTACCAGGGTGGCGGGATGCTGGGCTCCGCTGCTGTTGACCTCGGCCTTGATTCAGGCGCACTAGACGCATCAATGGTTGTTGGCGGCATGGTCGAGGAGCTGATCCTGAAATGGGGTGGGGATATTGACGAACTACGCACGCGCTTTGTCGGTGAGATCTACAGCGGCGGTACAAGCTCCCTGCTTGAAGTCGAGATGCGCGGACGTATCACCGAAGTCGACCAGGGCGAAGCCAAGCAGGGTGATGACACCAGCCATACTTATGCGCTCAAAAATACCTATTACAAGCTGTCCGTGGATGACAAGCCTTTGCTGGAAATCGACCTGCTGAACTTCATCTACAAACGCAACGGCAAAAGTCTCTACCCGGACCGCATTGCGTCCGCCCTGGGTCTCGGCCAGTAATCTTTTTTAACCACTACCAATGGCGGCCAGCCTGGCCGCCCGGAGAATGAATAATGTCAGTAACTCTCAGCAAACCCATTAAACGCGGCGACCAGGAAATTAAATCCGTCGCAATCACCGACACAATCAAGCAGGCTGGCTCACTGCGCGGGCTGCGTCTGGTTGATGTTCTCAACTTCGACTATGACGCGGTATCAACTCTACTGACTCGCGTCACCGCGCCTCAGCTGACAACCACCGATATTTCCTCAATAGCGACCGGCGACTTTACGGCGCTGTGCGAAGAAATCACGCCTTTTTTGACGAAAGCGGCGCCGTCCGCACCGAGCGAGGCGGCGACGGCGAGCAAGTAAGAGAGGCAGTATTCAGTGATGTCGACGATCTGATCGCCGACATCGCTGTGATATTTCACTGGCCGCCCTCCGAAATGCACAGCATGGAGTTGCGCGAGCTGATGGCCTGGCGCGAACGGGCGGCCATCAGAAGCGGTAACCATGAGAAGGAGGATGACGACGATGGATCTTAGTATTCGCGTTGCGTTCAGTGCAATTGACAAGCTCACCCGCCCGGTCAACGCCGCCAGTAAAGCCATTGGCGGCCTTTCCGACTCCCTCAAAAAAACACAGTCCTCAATCAAAGACCTGGAAAAAAGCGCAGCGTCATTTGATAAGCTGCGCTCGCAAGCCAATGACACTGCACAGAAGCTGAAAAGCACCCAGCGAGCCTTTGACGGCCTCAACCAGAAACAACGCGAAGGTGGTCAGCTTACTGAAGCCCAGACGTCGCGACTTGAGTCACTTCGAACCAAACTTTCCCGGTTGACTGAAACCTACGGCAGGCAAACGACGCAGCTGCGCACAGCCGCGCAGGCAGTGCGTCAGCATGGTGTTAACCTCACCACCGGGAACGGCGCTATCCAAAGTGCCATCAGGCGTACGGAGCAATACAACCAGACACTTGAGCGTGAACGTCGCCAGCTGGCTGCTACCCAAAAAGCACAGGCCGGGTATGATCGAGCTAAAGAGACTGCGGGCAAGCTTCGCGGGGCAGGCATGGGGATGATGCTAGGCACTGCTGCTGCGGGCTACGCTGGCGGATCATTCCTGGCGCCTGCGATTGGTTTCGATGAGGAAATGTCACGCGTTCAGGCATTAACCCGACTCAACAAAGACGCCTCCCAACTGGCAGACCTGCGTGCGCAGGCCAAAAAACTCGGTGCCGAAACCGCATTTACTTCGCGCGATGCAGCCAGCGGGCAGGCGTTTCTTGCAATGGCTGGCTTTACTCCGGCTGCTATTCAGGCTGCATTGCCTGGCGTTCTGAATATGGCGCTCGCCGGTGGCATGGATCTTGGTGAAAGTGCCGACATTGGCTCTAACATCCTTACGCAGTTTCGCCTTGACTCACAGGAGATGAACAGAGTCAGTGACGTGCTGACCGCAGCATTTACCCGTACAAACACCGACCTGCGAGGAATTGGCGAAGCAATGACTTACGCGGGTGTTGGCGCAGAAAAATTAGGCATAAGCGTAGAAGAAACAGCCGCGATGGTCGGAATGCTGGCAGCTCAGGGCATCCGTGGCAGTATGGCTGGTACTGGTTTAAGGGCCTCTCTCTCACGTCTAGCTTCTCCAGTTGGCAAAGCAAAAGATGCCCTGAAGGAACTGGGAGTTACAGTTGCAGATTCCACAGGGAAAATGCGACCTATTGAGAACGTATTGACCGATCTTTTTAGGACTACGCAAAAATATGGAAATACAGATCAACTTTCTTTTTTCAAAGATATTGCAGGTGAAGAGGCTGCAAACTCCCTTCAAACTTTAGTTCAGTCTGCCGGAAGCGGTGAGCTGCAAAAACTCCTGGCTGATTTGCGAGGCTCTCAGGGTGAAGCGCAGAAGGCGGCGAAGGTCATGGCTGACAACCTCAGCGGTGATCTGAAAAACTTGGACAGCGCATGGGAAGGTTTCCGCATTCAGGTCGAAGAGACCACCGATGGCCCTCTGCGATCTATTACTCAGGGACTCAGCGACTTGATTACTGCCGCCAGCACCTGGGTTAAAGAAAATCCCCGCCTGACACAGACATTTATCCTGATTGGTGGCGCGATTATGGTACTTGTCGGTGCTCTTGGCATCGCAAGCTTAACAGCGAGTTTCATTCTCGGCCCATTGGCGAAGCTTCGGCTGGCCTTAAGCATGATTGGTATATCATCGATCACAGCGACCAGTTGCGTATCGACACTTGGCGTTGCGTTCTCTGGTTTACGGGTAATTCTCGCCTCGTTACTCGGCGTCCCTGGCCTTATTGTTGCGGCATTTGTTGCCGCTGGCCTGCTCATATTGCGATTCTGGGAGCCTATCAAGGCATTTTTCTCCGGGCTGTTTACAGGTATCAGTCTGGGTCTATCACCACTGATTCAGTCGTTTTCGTTTTTAATCCCATTGTTTGATGCAATTGGCGTCGGTGTATCTAAGTTATGGAGCTGGTTTAGCCAATTATTCACCCCTATAGACTTTTCTCGTGATGCGCTGGACAAATGCGCCAGTGCCGGGAAAACATTTGGTGAGGTACTCGGTGCCGCATTGAATTTACTCTTTACCCCCCTGCGACTGCTGACTGAAGGAGTCAGCCTTTTGCTGGAAAAGCTGGGTTTAATTCCATCCGGAATTGACGCTGCGAGAGCCAAAGTCAACGATCTCGCGCCCAAAAAACCAGTTTCATGGGAGTGGGACCCACAGCAAAAGAAAATGGTCCAGAAGGAATGGAAGTGGTCCCCCAAAAAAGCAGAGTCGCCAGTTACTACTGGCGCACCACCTGCGGCCTCGCCACTGTCAGGAAATACTGGTACGCAACGACGTCTGCAAAACATCGCAGACAATACAAAAGCAACCGCTGACAACACCAAGAAAGTCGGGCCAGGTGACATTATTTTCAAAAACCTGCCACGTGCCCTAGCTTTGCGTGGCGCATATCAAGAAGCGCGCGTTACACCGCAATCAGTACCGCGAGTGGCAACACCCGCAGCTGGCGGCGTTATTTCAGCGACAGCAGCCACACAGGCCCCGGTATCAGCTCCCGTTACCGCTCCAATCGGCGGCGGCCCAGTTTTTAACATTACCTTTAACGATGTTGGTAAGCGCACGGATCAGGAGCTGGAAAGAATGATGCGCAATGTTGTGCGTGATGCAATGGCCAGCACCGGCAGAATTAACCGTGGTTCTTTCCGCGACAGAGAATAGGTGACGATTATGATGATGGTCTTTGGAATGTTCGTTTTTATGCTGCGCACCACCCCTTACCAGCAACTCCAGCACTCACAGGAGTGGAGGCACGTAAAAAACGAGCGGGTTAACCAGTCAGCCGGTTGGCAGTACATTGGCGCTGGTGATGACAATATAACGCTGTCAGGCGTCCTTTACCCGGAAATCACCGGTGGAAATCTCTCGCTGTCAGCCCTTGAAACTGTCGGCTACGCAGGGCGCCCATGGCCGCTTATTGAGGGTACGGGGCGTATTTATGGTATGTACGTTTTAACACGTCTGGAGCGGGGTAAGTCCGAGTTCGACCGATTTGGGAATCCAAAAAAAATCGAATTTACCCTCAGCCTGAGCCGTGTCGATGCGGATTACAGGGAGAAGCTGCAAAGCTCGACCGTCAGCGATGCCCTGGCCGGGTTAAAGACGAGTGCAAATAATGCGATAAACCAAGTGAAAGACTCGCTCAACGGTCTGTTTTAATAATGCCTTAAGCCCCTTCATGTTCCCTTCTTGTTGAAGGGAACTTTTTATAAAGTGTCGATATTCCGACATCAAAAATAATAGCCACCCGCTGTCGTTTCTCCCCTGCGGCAATCAGTCTTCCCGCCTGTTCCCATTGCTGCTCTGTCAGTTTTGGTCGCCTCCCTCCTATCCTTCCTTCTGCACGAGCTGCAACCAAACCGGCGCGGGTGCGCTCAACGATTAACTCTCTCTCCATTTCTGCCAGTGCGCCCATGACATGAAAGAAAAAACGCCCCATAGGTGTTGAGGTATCAATGCTGTCTGTCAGGCTGCGGAAGTTAACACCGCGATTGCGTAGCTCTTCGATCATAGTCACCAAGTGGCGCATGCTCCGCCCGAGACGATCAAGCTTCCAGACAACCAGCGTATCCCCCTTCGATAAGGTTCGTAATAAACGCTTAAGCCCCGGCCTTTCCGCTTTTGTGCCGCTTATTTTGTCTTCAAATATTTGTTCACATCCTGCGCTTTCCAGCGCATTTCTTTGCAGCGCGGTGTTCTGGTCATTTGTTGACACCCTTACATAGCCGATCAGCATAAAAATCTCCTTTATTTAGATGCCATAGTCCCTCGCATTGTATCGAGCATCGTCATTTCTGGCTGTACTGCAGGTTAGGTACCGCACCATCAGAAGTAACCATGTCTTACGGAAAACGTTCAATTGAGAGAATCATTCTCTGGCGTTGTTGGGCAGTCGCGAAATGCTGGAATGTCAGTGGCTACCGTGAGTGCTACTGCGACATTTTCAGCCGATGAGTTGATTGTTGAAGATAGTGGTGGACGTCAGTACCGGGTAACTTCTTTCAGCAAGGGAATCAACCTGGCGACTACCGGTGCAGGCGGGATGGATACGGGGTCTGTGCCGACCACCGGCTTCGTGGCACTGTATGCTATTTATAACCCGACGACAGCGACGTCAGCACTTCTCGCCGTTAATGCGACAAACGCCAATGTTCCAGAAGTTTATGGTGGAACAAATATGCCAGCTGGATTTACAGCATCCGCACTGGTTGCTGTGTGGGGTATTGAGTCAGGCCAGTTCATTCTCGGTGATTTAGTGGGGAGAATATTGTCAATTCAACAGGTGACGGTACTTTCAACATCAAGCCCGGTTTCTACAGCAACCCCAATATCACTGGTAAATACAGTACCTTTAAATGCAAAAGCAGTGTCAGGTTTAATGTCAGCGTCAGCAGGCGGATCATCCAACATTTATAATATCTCAATCGATGTTGCCCCCCGTAAGAATATGGTGGGTAGAACGAGAGTAGCAAATAGCGGCACAAATATTACTGGAATATTCCAAATTCAACTCACTGAGCCATCGACTATCTACTACGCGGGCAGCGCAGTAGGTACAACGAACAACTCGTCAGTTTATGTAACATCATATGAGATTTAACTATGATTTATGTTCAGTTTTCAGATACCACAGAAACAAAAATAGTCGCTGTATTTGCGTCACCACAATCACCAGATTTCTATAGTAACCCCGGAGAAGTGACGCTGGATGACCAACGATACGCTGAATATTTCTCTCTGCTACCAGCAGATGTTCAAAGCGGACTGCCAGCGCCAGTTAACCTGGCTCATGAGAAGTAGAGCGTGTTATTGAATGGCCTACACCTCCGGGGGAACAGGCCAGTTGATATGCTCAGGGGCGGTTTTCACATCGACCGCCTTAACCTTGTTTTTATAAGCCATCCACGCCGACAGTTTATTTTTGTTGGCGTCGCTTATTTCACCCAGCATCAGCTCTGTTCGCCAGTCGAGCATTACTTTATCGGCATGGGCCAGCAACTGACTACGCAGTTTTTCAGCGTCGGCTATCGCCGCATTTCGCTGCGCGTCGGTATCTGCAACCCATTTGCTGCCATCCCATTTATCATACTGAGTAGATGGCGCAACAGTTGTGAACCCTGAACGAATCTCCCCGATGTAGTTAACGACAGCTGTTGCTCTGTCAGCTGTTGAATACACCGTAACGCCGCGATTATCTGACTGTTGCTCCCATCCAGTACCGTTGAATACAGCTACAAATCCCGGTCTTTCCTCACCAGGGTCTATGGTCGTCGAATGGCCTGGCATACTCACGCCAACGTTAATGTATTCGTCAGACCATCCACGATATTCACCGGTAGAAGGTTCATAATAATAAACGCGAATTTCACCAGCCTGAGTCGCCAGTCCGTT
>NZ_JANEWI010000063.1:0-8888 GCF_028069775.1 Citrobacter sp. Igbk 17
GGCATATCGCAGCCAGGTTCTCTGGATAGCGCTCCCACAGATGCGCAGCAGTTGCGTATTTACGCTTGCTGTCACTGCGAAATCCCGAGTTACCACCGATACCGGATGCAGAGCCAAAACCCATACATGCGCGGACAACCATGCGGCGGGCGCGCTCTACAGGTTCCGTGACGATCTCCCTGGCTGCGCAGAACTCATCACGTGAGTAAGGTGTTAATGCGCAGGCATCACGCAGACTCTGATTCATGTCTGGATCTCGCAGGACAGTAAACAGGTTCACTACCTCGCTATCGAGATCGTTATAGACTTCTGCGTAGCTGCGCGGTTTTTGAAGTAGCACCCCAGCCGCTCCACCGAATGGCTCTACATAGCAAACATGCTCTGGCATCTGATCGATAATCCATGGCGCCAGACGGAACTTGCCACCGTGATAACGGATTGCGGGATGTTTGATCGGCGCCTGTTTGTTGAGTGCTGTCATTGGGCTGCCTCCTTACGGATTTCATTCGCGAAATCAGCAGCGTCATCTGCGCGTTGGCGATATTTCAGGCGAGATGAATCGCTGATGTTAATCCCTGTGTCCGTTTCGTTTGCAATCGCGTACCAGGCATTCGCCAACCTCTCCACACCCTGCGCCCGCACTTCAGCCAAGAAAGCGTCGGTGGCTGGGGTTATTGCATATACGGAATCCACCGTTTGCAGCAGTTCGGTTGCGTCCTCCATCGCGCCACGCCAGTCCATGCGGCCGCCGCTATGCTCAAGAATCGAAACTGCCAACGCACGGATGAATACATGGCGCTCACGCGCATGAGCATTTTCCGTCCCCAGCTCCCTGCGCTTGCTCTCGGCGTTAGCGAGCTGTACTGCCATGTCTGCGTTTTGTGATTGCAGCTCTTCGATACCTGCTTTTGCAATATCACTGGCCTTTTCCACGACATTCATCAACTCGTTAATCGCAGCCAGTTTTGATTGCTGCAATGCGCATTTTTTCTCTAATTCTTCGTATGATGGTTTCATGCTGGCATTCTCCCTACGATATCTATAACCCGGCGCATAACTGCACTTCCCCGAAAATCTGCTGGCAACTCAGTCACAGGCTTACTCGAACCGTATGAAAAACGCTGGAGATCGAAATCAATCACAGCCTTCTGGTCCCTGAACAAACCAAGACGACCGTAACGAATGAGTTCGCCGCGTTCGGCTGCTACGCGGAAATACTTCTCAGCAGTCTGACGATGCAGCGACAACATCTGTGATGCCTCACTAACGGTTAAACGACCGCGGATTTTCACCTCTTCGATGATCACTCTGATAAGTGCCGCCTGCTCTTCTGGTGTATTTGGTCTTGGCATGCTTACCCCCTGAACCCCGTTGGGATGGTTTTATCTGGCTCAGAAATGCGATTCACATCCCTGCCCGTTTTGCGGTCGTTGAGAGCAAATTTCGGTTTGAACAGTCCCTGATATCCGTTAGCGATACTGGTGTTGATCACATCAACCGGGTCATGCCCTTCATCCAGGCAAGCCTTGAGCAACTTGAAAGCTTTGGTGACCGTCATTTCGGTCTTGATGGCTTTTCCAGACTGTTGGCGGTAGGCAACCCACTCATTCCAGGACACAGAATCAAGCCACTCAGGAACGGGAATCGTCAGCGGGTCAAACTTACCCTTCCCCTTTGGGGGATTAGAGGGGGTTAGATCTGTATTTATATTTGTATTTGGAAGAATGTCTTTGGTGTTCCCTGTTTTCAGGGATACCTCTCCCTGTTTTTGGGGATGGTTATCCCCGTTTTCAGGGATGGTTGAATGGGTAAAATTGCTATCCCTGAATTCGGGGATGGTAATAACCCATGTAACAACTTCAGCAGCAGGAAACACCGCTGGACACTTCATGCAATTTGGCTTGGTATACGCCCATTTATCCAGGCTGGTATTAATCCCTATGTATCTGGTTTGCCCAATGCGGCGCAGGATGATGATGTTCCGATAGGCAAGGCTCAACACGGCCTCAGAGACGTGCTTCACCTTCAGCGTCGTTTTATCTGCAATGAGGCTATTGGCGATGCGGTCAGAACTCTTAGACCAGCCATAGGTCAGACGAACGATAGCATTCAGCACCCTAAACTCGCGCCCGGATAGCTCGACGATACACAGGGCATCCTGAATCTGGTTGGCCAGGCGCAAATAGCCTTTCTCCAGATCAGCCATGCTGCTCTCCTGTTTCCCCTGCTGTGTGGGGAATTTGAATATTTCAGCGGTATTTGACATACTGCTCTCCGCAATTACGCTCAGTTTTTGCACCTGAAAGCCGTTGGTGTTCTAGCACCGCGGCTTTCGCCATTTTTGAACCCGTCATACAACCCCCAACATCAGCTGCACCATCTCCATCAGCGGACCGGTTAAGCCAGGGTCAACGCGGTACATCTCCACGATCCCCTCACTCAGCTCTTTCAGCTTCTGATGCCGTGGCGCATCCATTGCGACAGCTATCTTCGCTTCACTGGTTTCCTTCTCCATACGCGCCAGGCGAGCCATGATGTTGTCTTCTGGCAGCAGGCGGTTGCGGAACTCAATCGGCAGAACTGCGAGGATTGCCGGAGTCAGCTGGCGGACGTTCTCGCGGTAACGTTCGCTGTTGAAATGGTTGTCCAGGAAGCGGAAAAGCTTCTGGCGCTTTCGGCAGAGATCGTCAGGGAAAGCGATGTCGTCTCCCCCTTGAGCCTGGTACTCTTCGATAATCAGAGCCGTAACTACGTCCTGACCATCGGCACCAGCCCAGGAGCGGACCGCGTCACGAATGGCATCATGTTTATCGCCATGCTCTTGTTGAGTGCGATTTATCATCGCGGACGAATGGAATCCGGTATTTTGTTGGTACGTAAGTGATTGCATAGTGCTTTCCCTTTCGTGGTTAATTTGCTGTCAGGCTGCTTTTGGTTTGCTGATCTCAAGAATTTGGGTGGTGGTAAATCGCCCCTCTGAAGCTTCAGCAATCTTCGACGCATAATCCGTCTCACCGGTGTAATCAGTGCGTGGTAAACAGCCGCTATTGATCCATTTGTAAATTGCGCGCGGACTGCGCTCACAAGCTTTTGCTACTACAGGTACGCGAATCATTTTGATGATTTCGCCAAGACTAATAGGTTGCATTCTTTGACCCTCAAATTGAACTGTAAGTACATATTATGTTGGAACTGATAGTTCACGCAAGTGATATTATGATTGAACCTATGGTTCAGGAAGAAAAAGCGCGAAAAGACTTTTCCCATAGGCTAGCGCTGGCCTGCGATAAAGCTGGTTTGCCGGTACATGGTCGTCAGGCTGAAATAGCCAAAAATATGAAGCTGACACCAAAAGCTGTAAGCAAATGGTTTAACGGGGAATCAATTCCAAGGCGTGGGAAGCTGCAAGAGCTTGCTGCGAGCATAGGTACAACTTCAGCTTACCTGCTAGGTGACAGCGTGGCTGATGGTATTGCGGAGGGGCACTTACAGAAATCGACCGAAACATTTCGTATAGACGTACTCGATGTAGCTGTTAGCGCTGGGCCGGGCGTGATCAATAGTGAGTTCGTAGAAGTATTACGCTCCGTGGAGTACTCAGTAGAAGATGCGCGTCAGATGTTTAATGGTCGTAAACAGGAACAGATCCGCATCATCAACGTTCGCGGTGACAGCATGTCTGGAACGATTGAGCCTGGTGATTTGCTGTTTGTCGATATAAGCGTTCAACACTTTGATGGTGATGGGATTTACGCTTTCATTTATGACGACACATCCCATGTGAAGCGACTTCAGAAGATGAAAGATAAACTCTTGGTCATCTCAGACAACCAGACCTATCGACCGTGGGAGCCGATTGAGAAGGCAGAGATGAACAAAATATTCGTATTCGGAAAGGTGATCGGTAGCATGCCGCAGACCTACCGTAAGCATGGTTAGCAGATGAACAGTTGAATACATAGTAATCCGAAATTACAATTTTCATGATGACACCACCTGTAGTGTCAACTAAGATAAGAACATAAAATGACCCGAATAGAACTTATCATTGAAGATTTAGAGAGAAGAGTCAAAACCATTGGATGTGGGGGGAGGTCGGGTTTACTTTTATATCTAGAAGAACTGGGTTTTAATGCGAAATCAGGAAAAAGTGATAACCATAAGGTTCTTACGCACCCAGAACTTTCAAGATTAAGTGAATTTCGCACAATAGGCATAGACTGCGGACATGGTACAGCAAAATCCGTGAAACCATGTTATGGAAGAACAGTTCTATCCACGCTAAAGAAGTACAAAGAAGAGTTAGAAATAATCTATAAGGCGAATAATCATGTATAACGCAGAAGAATATACCATTTCAGTACGCAAAGAGCGTATGGATGAGGACGTCTACTGGGTTGCAAGAGTGGAAGAACTCCCAGACATATTGGAGTTTGGTGAAACTCGTGATGAAGCATATGAACTTGCCATAGACACTATCAATACTGGGCAGGAAATGTGTTTTGCAGAAGGAACCCATTTCCCATCACCTAAAAATTTTGCAGATACTAATGTTTCAGGACGGGTGACACTTCGTCTTCCTAAATCTGTTCATGCCAACTGTATAAAACTTGCTGAAGAAGAAGGCGTAAGTCTCAACTCCTACATTTTGACTTGCATTACGTCTTACAGATCTGTTCAGGAAACAGTAATTAGAACATCATTATTTGAAGATTTCAGGAATAGCTTGATATCTATTACTAATTTGAGAAGTCATGGAGCTTTATTTGACCAATCTGAATTTGCATATTCGCGTAGGGGTCAATTTAAGATCGCACTAGACCATATCAACGGCGACGACAACTACGAGTCTCGGGCGATTAGTTCCATATCTCCTTTTGACGATATCAATGAACAAGGATGGAGCTCAGTTTCAGCATGTTAAGACTTTTAAGCAGTGTAGAATTGCAAGCAATCTCTACTAGAAAGCAATTCATTGATTTTACACGTGATGCGATACCCAAAGATGATGGAATAAATCTAAGTTTTATCATTGAGTTAGGGCTTAATGATAATGAAGAGGATAAATGTTGCTATTTAATTTTGGGATGCAAAAGCCAAGTTAATGACATACCAGAAGGTGAAGTAAACCCACTAAAAGTAGAAATTACAATCGCTTATAAATTCAATGTCTTAGAGCCTGATGTATTTCATCAAGCTGATGATGAACTTAAAGCCACATTATTATCTAACCTAGTGTATTTGGATTTTAGAAGTAAACTCACAGCAGCTTTCTCAAGTGTTGGATTATCAAAGATAAGATTCCCTCTGACCTTCGAAAAAATAAAATCTATGAGTTAGAAATTACAACCCGGCCACCGCGCCGGGTTTTTACTGCCCTCTTCTCACCATCGCAGCCGCATCCCGCAATACACCTTTGTGAATCACATTCCCCACCGCCCTGCGCTTAGCCTCTAGGCTATTCACTATCGCATCGCGGCTTATCACTATCCCGTTAGCTATCAGACTGACAACTGCACCTCCAATCTCGCCGGCGATGAATGCTGCGCGGTCTTCTTCAAGCTCGTCACGTTCCATTTCTTTGCTCCTCTGATGTTTTTTTGAGCATAACAGGAATCAAATAAAAAATAAATTACCTTAAAGTTCATAGAATTATGACCAACTGAACTAACTTATTTATTAAAATGTACTTTAGGTACTTTACTTCAGTGAACTCATGGTACATTATCACCTCATCGCGAAACACTAAGCGCATAAGGTTTAACGCTCAGCTGGCCGGCTATAAGGCAAAACAGAAGTGAGCTTCGCGGTGGTGAACTGCAGAGTTAAAACGCTCAACTGTGAAGATCAGCATCACGGCGCCACCAGCGAAGTTCACTTAGTTCCAGCGACAAGGTATCGAGGGTGAGATGAAAGACTTTGCACGCAAATCAGTCCGGCAGCAGGCCGTAACACTGAACTGGGTAGAAGTGATTATTCGTCGTTTTTGTTACCTGCTTGCGCAGAAGGGAAATCCTGATGTGTAACTCAACAAAATGCGGTTACTGCAGTAAGCCGGTTAAACCGGAAGAAGTAATCAAAAGTACCCTTCTCTATCGCAACGGCTCACAGCTGGCGCGTAAAGAGAACGAATATTGTTCCAGACGTTGCGCTTCGCACGACCAGATGGCTCACGAAGGCTAACGTAAAACCCGCACAAGGCGGGATCTACGTCCGGTGCCACCGACCAAAGTTACACCGGAAACAACATTAAAACCAAAGTTAACCCAATGGGCGCTATCAATGGTCCGGGGATTCTAACACCCAAAAATGAGGATCTCACATGGAATTTCCATATGTAGTTAAAGCCACACAAAAGTCGGGAAAGCCTGATGCTTTTGTCTGGTTCACTGCAAAAACTGAGGCTCGCGCCAACCTGATGCTGGACGTTGCGCTGGAAGATGCAGGTATCGAAACTGGGCGCGGTAAGGATTACGCCAAACCAATTCGCACTGATTTTCCTGTTGTTGATGACCTGCCAGATGAAGGTGAAGTTGATTTCACCTGGTGTGATCGTTACGAACTGGCCGAAGACCAGCGCACCTGGAATTTGAAATTGAAAACTGATGATGCGGCACAGGAAGAAAACCACCAGACTGATGACAATGTCGTTGATGGTGAAACCGGCCATGCAGAAGAATCTCAGCAGACAGAAAAGCCGAACCTCATCGTCGTAGCCACCCTGCCATTCCGTCAGCGCGTACTGGCTCAGTTCATCGGCGATGGTGAATATTTCTATCACATCGACGCTGGGCAGAAAAACGAGATTGTCCGCCTTGAGATGGACACTGATAACACGTACATCCAGAACCTGCTGCTGGCTGCTGAGAATGTGGAAGCATTCAAAAAAGCCATTGAACACGATATTCATAAGGTCGTGAATGCCGTTAAGAAAGTCTTCCCTGTCGACGGTAAAAAACCGGAGCTGGCAACAGTTATTCAGTTCCTGACGGTGTGGTTCAAAACTGAATACATCGATCGCGGCCTGCTGGTCAAGGAATGGCAGAAAGGCAACCGCGTTGCACAGATTCAACGCACTGACGTCAAAGCCAACGCTGGCGGTGGAAATAAGACCGATCGCAATACCGACTACGTCCACACACTGGACACTCTGGATGTTGAAATTGCGCTGGCCACCTTGCCAATGGATTTCAATATCTACGACATTCCTGGTGGGGTCTACCGTCGCGCTAAAGAGATTGTCAGCAAGAAAGAAAGTCCGTTCAGCGAATGGTCTGAGGCGCTGCGCAAAACCGCTGGCATCCTGGACTATTCACGCGCCGCCATCTTTGCACTCATCCGCGGCACATCATCCGAATTGGTTAACTTTCCTGGGCGGTTGCGGGCATATATCAATGCCAATCTAACCGAAAATGACCACTCAAATCCCTCAGAAGAAACGCTGGTTGATGCTGGTCATACGCCGGACGTCAGCTGGGAAAACGAGATTAACGAGAAGGTCGCAGCAGAGCTGAAAACAGCTGCGGAACAACCACAAATCACCAACATGGGCAACGGCGTATTCTCCATAGAAGGCCTGATGGGTGATCAACAAACACAAACAGATGACCGTTCACCAGTTAAAGAGGAAACCACCAGCGATGTGCAGATGGAAGAAACTGTCAGTGATGAAGAACAGGCTGGTAATGAAGTGCAGTCAGGCGAAAGCAGTCTGGAAACTGGTCAAGAGTCACATACCGGCCAGCAAGCCGATGTAAACCAGAATGCGGATTCTGTTAGCCAAAACAGCGATTCTGTAAACCAAACCGAACCGGTTGCGGCACAAACCGAGCCAGAAGCGCAATCTGACGAACCGGCTGTTGTGTATCCCGCTTACTTCGAGCCAGGCCGCTATGAAGGTCTGCCGAACGAGGTTTATCACGCAGCGAACGGTATCAGCTCTACCCAGGTTAAAGATGCGCGTGTGTCGCTGATGTACTTCAATGCGCGCCACGTAGAGAAAACCATTATCAAAGAACGCTCTCCTGTTCTGGACATGGGAAACCTGGTACATGCTCTGGCGCTGCAGCCCGAACTGCTGGATGCCGAATTCAGCGTTGAACCGGTAATCCCGGAAGGCGCATTCACCACAACGGCAACGATCCGCACGTTTATCGATGAGTATAACGCAAGCCTGCCGGCGCAGCTGTCAGCCGACGACATCAAAGCGCTGCTTGAAGAATACAACGCCACACTACCGGCACAGCTGCCGCTCGGCGCATCGCTGGAAGAAACTGGGCAAAGCTACATGGCGCTGCCTGCCGAGTACCAGCGTATTGAAGACGGCCAGAAGCAGACCGCAGCGGCGATGAAAGCCTGCATCAAAGAGTACAACGCCACCCTGCCTGCTCAAGTGAAAACCAGCGGTAGCCGTGATGCGCTACTCGAGCAACTGGCAATCATCAATCCTGACCTGGTGGCACAGGAGGCGCAGAAGCCTCAATCACTGAAAGTGTCCGGTACCAAAGCAGATCTGATTCAGGCCGTGAAGTCTGTTAATCCGGACGCCGTCTTCGCCGACGAACTGTTGGATGCGTGGCGCGAGAATCCACAAGGGAAAGTACTGGTCACCCGTCAGCAACTGAGCACTGCACTGACCATTCAAAAAGCCCTGCTCCAGCACCCGACCGCCGGGATGCTTCTCCAGCACCCGAGTCGCGCCGTTGAGGTGAGTTATTTCGGCTTTGACGACGAAACCGGACTTGAAGTCCGCGTGCGTCCTGACCTTGAGATCGACCTGGACGGCGTTCGCATCGGTGCCGACCTGAAAACCATCAGCATGTGGAACGTTAAGCAGGAAGGCCTGCGCGCCAAGCTGCACCGGGAAATCATCGACCGTGACTACCACC
>NZ_JANEWI010000064.1:0-8510 GCF_028069775.1 Citrobacter sp. Igbk 17
GTCTCTACCTAGGCTATAATAATGTAAGATGTGCTTGTTAAGCATGAATGCAACAAAGACAAAAACAAAAACAAAAACAAGCTGGGTTTTATATTTTTTAAAATCCCAAAAAAAGAAACAAACTACAATTATAGTTGCAAGTACAAATGCAGCTCTAATTGGCTCTTCAACAACCATTATAAAAATAAAAAATACAGCCGGTATGATATATTTTACATTCTTTTGTTTAACGCTTAATGTAAAGAATATTAGTATAGATAATGAGAGAACAACATTTGCAAGATGCGACTGCTGCCCTAAAATTAAATCATTATCAAAACCGATGCTAACAGGAAATAAAAGACAAAATGTATAAAATGCAGCAGCTAAAAATTTCTTAAAAACACAGTAAAGAGAAGTGAATAAAATGACAGTCCATATAGAAATGCCAAGAGCTGAGCCGATAACAAATGCGGCATACCCTTTAAACCCCATCGCCATTGCTAAAGCTATTGGAACTTCAGACCGAAGGAGAATTAGTTGGTTTCCATAGTAGAAATCATGGGGTAGTATCGAACGTGATTCGTATATTGCTTGAGCTAGTACTTGCATTGCTGCAGCGTCAGCATGGAATGTAATAGAATAGATCCATTTAACATGAACAACCCCAAGTAAAAATGAGGTTAATATCACAAATAAAAAAACTAAAATTTTGTTTTGTACTTTCATCTAAAAACCCAAGGAAATGTTTTATTTTAATCTTAGTTTTTCGTCGTTTTATCGAGGAAAAATCTTGGTCTATTTTTTACTTCGATATATATTTTGCCAATGTATTCACCCAGCACACCAATACAAAGCATCTGCACTCCGCCAATAAATAACACAACGAGTATTACAGATGTCCAACCATGCACAGCATGCCCAATAACATATTGAGAAAATGAATATAAAATAAGAAAAAAGCTCAAAACAGAAATAGAAAAACCTAATATAGTCAATACTCTCAATGGAACCACAGAAAGGGATGTAATACCTTCAAGAGCCAGTGCTAACATTTTGCCAAGTGGATATTTAGACTCCCCTGCAATCCGTTCTTTTCTTGAATAATATACTTCCGTAGATGAATATCCTAACAATGGAATTAGACCGCGAATATAGATATTTTTTTCTTGATGGCTAAGCAACGATAATAATGCTCTTTGGCTTAAAAGTCTAAAATCAGCGTGATTCTCTACCTGATGGACGCCGAGAGATGACATTAATTTGTAGAATAAATTAGCAGTAGCTCTTTTAAAGAAAGTATCTGTACCACGATCTTTTCTAACACCATATACTATATCAATACCGGAATTATATTCATATACCATCGATTTGATAACTGAAGTGTCATCTTGTAGATCTGCATCGATACTAATTACCAAATCAGACTGTTTACATTCGCTTAATCCAGCCCAAAGAGCTGTTTGGTGGCCCTTGTTTCTTGATAATTTTATACCTCTTACTCTTGCAGAAGATTTTGAAAAGAGATCAATTAATTCCCATGTTTTATCTGAGCTACCATCATCAACAAACAAAATATGACTTTCTGACGAGATTGCGTTTTCAGAAATCAAAGATTTTAATATTTCATCCAGTTCATTTAAGCATTGATTTAAAACAGCCTCTTCATTGAAACACGGTACAACTATAGATAACACACCTGCCATTATTTCATACTCCATTTTTTATTTATATAGAAGCTTGAGATTGTATAAAAGATCATACCTAAAGACTGCACGGCATAGTAATTTTCAGTTCCAAAGGCCAAAGCTATTTTCATCACAACAACATTGACAATGTAACATATAAAACAAACCAGCATAAACCTTAGTAGATTACGAGCGCAAACTTTCTTTTTAAAAGTAAAAATTGAATTCATGACAAAGCTAAATATTATTCCTACTGCATATCCGATGGCATTCGATAAAAATAAACTCAACCCTAAAAACGTTAATGTTATTATCACCACTGCTGTTAATAATGTATTTCCACCACCCACAATACAGTATCTAACAAATTCCGGGGTCCTGCTATATATTCCGCGACTCACAATTCAGCCTCAGACATTAGCTCATGATACACTGCTGAGTATTTTTCTATCATATGCTCGGCAGTAAAAAAATCCAAATATCTTTGATAAGCATTACTACCATAGTGTTTTGCCAACTCAGGCTCGGAAATTAGTTTAAACATTGCATCTTGTAATGCTTGAGGATTGTTCCTTTCAACTACAATCCCAGTTTCATTATGGATGTTAATAAAGCTAGTGCCAGTTCCTATCTCTGCGGAAATAAGTGGCTTCCCATACATGGCACCTTCCGCAAGAGATATTCCAAATGCCTCCGAACGTAAATGAGAAGGGAAAACTACACAATAACATAGAGTGAGAAGTGCCGATTTATCTTCATCTGAAACTGCACCAACAAAATGTACATTCTTTAATTCAAGCTTCTGAGCCAGAGATTTTAATTCATTCTCTGCATCCCCCGAACCAACAATGACAACGTTAAAGTCATTATTCTTCGCTGCTTCCAATAATATATGCAATCCTTTATAATACCTAAATGCACCAACAAAAAGGAAGAATTCATCTTTAAATATAGCTTTCCAATACCGTAACTTCTCTTCACTTGGCACAGGATACGATGACCGATCTAGACCGTAAGGAATCACAGTAACTTTATCTATGTATCTTTGTAAGATTGAACTCGTCTTAACATAGTTTGGTGAAGATGCAATTATACGATCAACTGAATTCAAAAAACTATGCATGAGGGGTTGGTATATTTTCAATGCTGTTTTTTGTTTTACTATATCAGAATGATAACTAACTACAGTAGGTTTTTTGACTCCACAAATAAAATGTAAAAGATCCATATATGGGTATGGGAAATGATAATGAATGATATCAGCAGACTTAGCTAGCTCCTTAAATTTTTCGATCGCATAAATAGAAAAAGGAGTCGAAGCAATTTCAAAGCTCGTTCTGGCATAATATACAACATGATTTCCCAGTATCATGCTGTCTACATTACGTTGCTTACTTAAGGAAAAAACCGTAGATTTAATTCCATTCTTATAACCTGCTTCACTAAGCTGATAAATAACTTGCTCTATCCCACCGAATGTATCAGGATAGTAGGTCTTATATATATGTAGAACTTTCAACATTAGTTCAACTCAATTTGCTTATACGCAGTTATTGTTTCATCTGCACAGCGTGACCATGAAAAATTTTTAACATGCTCTAAACCTAATTGGATAGCATTCTCCCTCCATGCATTATCCTGAATACTTGTTAATATATGCGTAGTGAGTTTTTCAGCATCCATAGCGTCACTCATTAGTGCACATGTACCAGCAACTTCTGGAAGTGATGAACTATCAGAGCAGACAACTGGAGTCCCAGAAGCCATTGCCTCCAAGACAGGTAACCCAAAACCTTCATAAAGAGATGGATACAAAAAGCTAACAGCGCCGGCATAGAGTGCAGGCAAATCACTTGAAGGCGTAAAACCCAGGTAGCGCAGCCATCCTTCTCGTTCACCTTGTTCGAATCGACGATGCAAAGTATCACTGTTCCACCCTTTGAATCCGCTAATAACGAGAGGAGTCTGCTTTCTCAGTGACAGTGGCAGACATTCGTAGGCATCAAGCAATGTCGCTATATTCTTTCTCGGTTCAATCGAGCCAGTGAATAGAGAATATTGTTTAAAGGCAAGTTTGTATTTTCCGAGGACAGGCGTTATCTCTTCTTCTCGGCGGGGCCTAAATTCTCCACTACATGCTAACTTTGCAGTAAATACCCTACTTTCAGAAATATTAAAATAATTAATCAGTTCCAATCTGGTAAAATCAGAGTCTGTAATAAATACTGATGCTCGCTTTACCGTTTGTAAAAGCTCTTTACGCATATACCTAACTCTCTCAGGAGGATGGCATTGCGGAAAAGTAAAAACAGAAAGATCATGAAACGTGACAACACAGCGTTCTACCCTAGGTGGCAGATAAAAATTCGGCCCATGATAAATCGCATCCTTATGATCTCTCAAGACATTTGTCTTCAACCACGGTGCTGTGAGCCGATATACTTCCGAAGCCAGTCGACTCTTTTTTATTAAACTTTTAAGCCCTTCCGTTGAAGAGCTATTTTCTTTAGCCACGGGCATTTGCTGAGTAAGCCGATGCCCATTTAAAAAAAGCAATTCAGATATTTCTGGAGCATCAGATAAACATTTAGCCAACTCAAATGCATAGCGACCGATACCTGTTAATGGGTATTTTATTGCATCAGTTCCAAATATGACTTTCATTACTCGTTTTCCAACATCCAACGCAGGGTATCTTCGAGTGGTGGGACATTCCAATCTGGAATAAATGATTGTAGTTTAGATGGATCCCCACTAAGTGTCTTAACTTCATTTGCTCGGACAAATTCTGGATTAATTTGGATGGTCAGATGGTGTCCGGTTATTTTTTCACAAAGTTCAATAACTTTTCTCAATGAATATGTGCGGCCAGAGCAGATGTTAATAACTTCGCCAACTGGTTTCGCCTGTAATAATTTGACATAAGCATGGCTTAGTGCACGAACATCCGTAAAATCGCGCCAAACATCAATGTTACCTAACTCGATCGTCGGTGATTTTGATTTAAAGTGCTTAACTATCTTTGGCAAAAGGAAGTTTTCCGCCTGACCAACACCTGTATAGTTAAATGGCCTCGTAATGAATACGGGGAGTTTATCCATCCACAATCGAGACATATACTCCATGGCCAACTTGCTAACGGCATAATCGTTCGCTGGATTTGCTGCCGCAGATTCACTCAGTTGCCCGGCGGTACCATTTCCATAAATGTTAGCACTGCTGGCGAGAAGCACACCATCAAGGGTTGAACTACACGCACTCAAAGCCTGCAATAAATTACGCGTACCAAGCAAATTAACATTGTAGAAAGCATCGGCATCACCATGCCCGACGTAAGCGATAGCGGCCAAATGAATAACAACGTTTGGTTGTATAAGCTCAATAATATCCTGCAACTTCGCAGTGTCCATTAGATCAACCTGATAATAATCAGGTCCATCAAAAGGCATTGCGCCAATACCAAATACCCGATATCCGGCAGCGGATAATTCCGCTGCCACATAGCGGCCGGTAAATCCATTAATCCCTGTTACCAGGGCATGTTTGCCGGCGCCGAACATCAGAAAGAAAATCCTTGCTGGTTACGACGTAAATCAGCTTCAACCATCAACTGGCACAACTGCTCCAGCGAAGTTTTTGGCTCCCAACCCAGAATTTCTTTTGCACGAGCGGGGTTACCAATCAGCAAGTCAACTTCAGCAGGACGGAAGAATTTCGGATTTACACGGACCAACGTTTTTCCAGTTGCGGTATCAATACCTACTTCTTGTTCATCTTTACCCTCAAAACGCAGCGTATATCCAGCAGCTTTGAAAGCCATACTGACGAAGTCGCGCACAGTCTCTGTACGGTTAGTTGCCAGCACGAAAGTATCAGGTTTTTCTGCCTGCAGAATACGCCACATCCCTTCGACATACTCTTTGGCATAACCCCAGTCACGCTTGGCATCCATATTACCAAGTTCAAGAACGTCAAGTTTTCCAAGCTTAATTTTTGCAACAGAATCGGTGATTTTACGCGTTACAAACTCCTGACCACGTAATGGTGATTCGTGGTTAAACAGAATTCCGCTTGATGCAAAAATATTATAGCTCTCACGGTAGTTCACGGTCATCCAGTGAGCATACAGTTTAGCTACTCCATATGGGCTGCGCGGATAGAACGGTGTATCTTCTTTCTGCGGAACGGCCTGGACCAGACCAAACATTTCGGAAGTCGAGGCCTGATAGAAACGGATCTTAGGATTAACAATACGGATAGCTTCAAGTAGATTGACTGGACCAATGCCGGTAATTTCCGCAGTAGTAACTGGCTGTTCGAACGATACGCCTACGAAACTTTGTGCCGCAAGATTATAGACTTCAGTTGCGCCAGTATTCTGCAACAGGCGGATGCTTGCAGATAGATCCGTCAGATCATATTCAACAAGTTGCAAATTCGGATTATTCCTGATACCTAGTTCTTCAATACGCCAAAAGTTGACCGAACTTGTGCGACGGTAGGTGCCATAAACAGTATAACCTTTGCCCAGTAGCAGCTCAGCCAAATAGGCTCCGTCTTGTCCTGTAATACCAGTAATAATTGCAGATTTCATAAGTAAAACACCTTCATTTACATAAGGAATTATAAAGCTGGATAGATTGCTCAGCAGAGTTATACGAGGAAAGTTCGCGAACCCGCTTCAACGCTCCGATACTCAATGTATGATATAATTTATCATCATTAATTAGCTGTTCGATTTTTGAGGCTAAACTGTCTGCCGAACCATCGTCGAAAATCAGCCCTGATTCATTATCGATCACAACCTCAGGGATTGCGCCGGCATTACTTGCGATAACAGGTTTCCCATGCACAAATGCTTCTAAAGGTACAAGCCCAAACGATTCATATCTTGAGGGGAATACAACAACATCGCTAGCAGCATATAACTTTTCTCGCTCCGCATCACTAACGGCACCTATGTAGACAACATTAGAGTTACCAGCAAAACGTTCTATGATCATTTTATTCACATCAATAACAGCACTACCAGCAATGACAAAGCAACAATCGCGGACTTCCTCAATGCTATTAATCATTTCTATGGCATCCAAAAATATATCGATACCTTTTCTCAACTCAATACGGCCCATAAAGAGAAAAACCTTTTTCCCTTTAAGCCTGTGATTTAAAGACGATAATTTTTCGCCAAAATTTTGATAACCACTAGATATGTCGTACATAGGCCAATAAGCTAAACCAGCATTTATTTTTGAGTATCTAATACCTTCTGATGGATTATATTTGGCTTTGAAGGTTTCCTTTATAGAATCACTAATTGGAATAACCGCATCGGCTCTTTCGACCACTGTTCTTTCAAAAGAGCTTAGATAATCTAAATCAATAGAACTCATATTCCATTTATTCATTTCGTTTGCAACAAGCAACGGCGTAACTAAACGCACAACAAGAGGGATTTTTAGTTCTTTACTAATCAGGCTAAATGCATAAACCTCAGAATCCCATAAACAAGAATCAACTACAGAAACAGGATGGATCTCATTGAGTGCATCAATTTCTATTGCAACCCTTTTAGACCAATCTAAAATCTCGTTCGCTATTGCAGAATCTGCAACAAAAAAGTCACAGTGAGTGTTTTGACATAGTGAAATTAACTTAAATCGACCAGCTTCATATGTCGAAGATGTTTCACTCTGAATGATTACCGTGACATAATGTCCGGCCAAAATAAATTCACTGACTAAATTATAATATAAAGTACCGATTCCACCTGATTTTGTAAAGGGAGGAAATTCCTTACTGACAACGACTATGTGTTTCTTGGTATGATTAAATTTATCGTTCTTAAATTGTTTGAATGAATTATCAATAAAAGTGGAGCTCAATAATTTAGGTTCAACATCAAATGCTTTCACGCCAGCATTAAAGCCGTCCCATATAGCATCCACATAAGCATTGAATTCTAAGTGTGATATTTCAGACTTACTTAGCCCATCTCTTAAATAACCAATTCTATCTCTTTCTATAATGGCTTTAAGCTCCTTGAGAACTTCATATTTTTCACCACTAGAATACGTAAGTGAAAAATAAACTATATTCTTAACTATTGAACGCCAGTTATAGCTATACTTGTTAACCCTATTTTCACTTTGTGCAAACTCATGTCTAAGATATGCTTCTTCACAATGATTAATCAAATAACCATTTCTAATTAACCTGAAACAGACATCCGTTTCGTCAAGGTAATAATCATATTCCTCGTCAAACCCACCGACTTCGACAAGATAATCGCGTCTAAATACTGAATTCGTCCCTAACAAACTACGTCTATACTCGGGATTGCTCTTCACGTCCTTGCCAGGATTTATAATACTACTGCCGAATGTATCAACAAAAATATCTTCAGCCTGAAACTTTAGAGAGCCTGCATAATACGTTGGCCCACCGACACCAGCAACAAAATTATGGGTACTGTTGAAATAGTTCAGTATAATATCAAACCAATCGAGAAAAGGTATTGCGTCATCGTCAATAAATGCCACAAGTTCTCCCGACGACGCTCCAATACCAATATTTCTTGAGCGCGACAAATTCCTTTCTGAGTTCGTTCTTATTTTAATTCTATCTTTCCATTTATTAAGTACAAACTCTGTTTCATCTGTAGATGGTCCATTAACTACAATTACTTCGAAGACATTGCTGTAGCTTTTAGTTAAATAATCTAAGCATCTATCAAGATAATCACATCGATTAAATGTGCAAATAACAACTGATACTTTTTTAAATAACTCTTTTTCAGGGATTATTTTTTTAAAAAATGAATCAGCACTTTCACCCCAAGCC
>NZ_JANEWI010000065.1:0-7723 GCF_028069775.1 Citrobacter sp. Igbk 17
CTCTAATAGTTTTTAAAATCCCTCGGCGTTCGCGCTGTGTGGGTTCAAGTCCCACTCCGGGTACCATGGGAAAGAATAGAATAATCAAAGCAATAAGCAGTGTCGTGAAACCACCTACGGGTGGTTTTTTTGTGCCTGAGATTTACTGACAGCAAGTAGCTTGGGTCGCAATATCCCCCCAGTAAAGCCAAACCGCTAAAACGCCCAATTCACCAACATGATTTAGCCCATTCGTTTATCGACGTATAGGCGTGTTCAGCATAAACCCTCCCCGGGCCGGGTTGTTCATGAACCCATCACGGGCGGGGTTATCGTTGTGGTTCTGAAAACCGCTCATTATGAGGGGATCGTTAATGTCATCCTGAATCGCAAAGGGTCTGTGGATCCGGTTACGGGCTCTGAACGTAAACGCAAAATCATTTGCTCCGCCAATCACGATAACGCCATTGCCGGCAGCTAACGCAGCACTCAACTCTTGCTCTCTTTGAGCCTGACTTTGCAATGTACCGGCTGCAACAGATGAAGACGCCAACAGCAGTAGTGCAAGGACGGCGCATGAAAATACCTGTGACAGTTTCATGATAAATACTCACAAATAATATGGCTATTAAAGTATAGCGTTTGATGACGCTCTTATCCGGGCGCTAAACAACCATTTTCTGGCAGCTGAGGCGGTGATTCTGGGGGGCTGGCCGGTGTAATTAAGCACTATAATAAAAACAGCTCACAGGTGATTATGCCTGTTCGTAGCACAGGCAGGTGCCGCAGATTTTCCACCCCATAGGGGAGAGAGAAGGCGATGGCTGACTATCAGTTTTCCACACTCTGGCGGGTTGAGGCTTCACTGCAGGATGTCTGGGATGTTTTCTCTCACCCGGATCAGTGGCCAGAATGGTGGAGCAGCCTTGAGCGTGTTGTTGAGATCAAGAAAGGCGATATACAGGGGGTCGGAGCGTTGCATCGTTACACCTGGAAGGGTGTGCTTCCGTATCGTTTAACCTTTGATATCAATGTATTAAATATTTCGCAGTACTCTCTTCTTGAAGGTGCTGCCAGCGGCGAGGTTGAAGGGCGCGGGGTATGGTCTTTTATTGATACCGGTAGGGAAACTGTTGTCAGGTACGACTGGAATGTACGAACCACGATTCGCTGGATGAATATACTTGCCCCACTGGCGGCACCGGTATTTCGTTGGAACCACGATACGGTAATGCGCGAGGGGGCGAAGGGATTAGCCCGTAAACTTGGCACCCATGTGTATATATCTTGATTCAGAGCCTATCCCATTAGGGCTATTTTGCTTGCCATTTCGACGCGGGCAGTACTCAAACTGTTTGCGCCAATGACGTCTGCTGGGATAGGTTCTTAGTCCTCTGTTCTCAGAGGCAGTTTTATCCCTGAAAATTAAAAATCCCGCCGTTGTTAACTAACAATGCGGCAATTTCATTTAACGTGTTGTCGAATGCCGCGGCATTTTGCAGTCCTGCGTTATGCAGCAGTTCTAAATTCTCACGCGATGCGTTATCCAGCGTTGGATCGGCACCATATAATTCGGGTTGAAGCCTGTAATATTTCGCGTTTTTTACCGTTGAGGCGATTTGTTGTAAATAGTAGGCAGTCATCTGCGGGCCGCCTTCGAGCGCGATATCGATAGCAGGTTTCGCCCAGCCAAAGGGTCCCCAGTCTTTAACCTCTGAATATGAATAACCCTGCAGCTTTTTACCGGTACCCAGAGAGACAATGATCATGTCTTTGATGCCAGCGACGTTTGAAAACTTAATCGCCTCGGAATAAGCACACAGTGCTGGATCATTTGCCACGACACCACCATCGACCAGAACATACTTTTGCGGTAATGGGGGAAGTGAGTAAATACGCGCTGCTTCGAAGTACGTTGGTGCTGCGGAGGTACCACGTAAAACATCTCGGACCAGAAAATCCCGTTTTTTGGCTACGGCAGAGTGTTGTTTGAAGATCACCGGAAGACGACTGCTGACATCATAAGCAACAAAGCAGGTTGGTTTTAATAATTCACTCAGTTTTGTATCACCGAAGGCTGTTTTTAATACTCGCTCCAGTTCCGTTGCCGAGTATTTTTCATCACTTACACCGCCTAATGAGCTGATGGTTTTCCAAATGCCGACGTCAAAAATCTCATCGCCGTCCTGAAGATAGAAGTTGACGGCTTCCTGAGCGGAAAATTTGGGGTTTCCTGTCGCGTCGGGACACACATAGGCAGAACAGAGGATGGCGCCAGTACTGGTGCCTGCGACTAAATCGAAGTAATCAGCGATTCTTGCTGTCGGTTTTTTTGCTCTATCTTGTAACTTCTTCTCCAGTGCGACTAATAGCATACCTGGCAGGATGCCTCTGATGCCACCGCCATCAATAGACAGTATTCTCATCGCCATTTTGACTTCCTCTCAGTGTATGAAACATGAAAGCGGGAGACTATATGTGAAGTGCCTGCGTTTAAATATAGACAGGTTTTCGGCGGTGTTTCCTTAATAAGAATGAGGGATCTTCATGTCGTCATTACTGTACTTTCTCGCCGGTAAGTGGCTTAATGACGGCCACATAGTTTCTTATTTCATTCACAGTTAACAGGTCTGTTATTGATGAATAACCTCCATCGACTCGCCTTTTTATGTCAGCGTCTGTCTGCTGTGATGATCGCCTACGGTTTTTTTCTATTCAGCCGTCGCTTAATTTTCACAATATGGACAGACAGCAATGCAACGTCGACAATTTCTCAAAAATAGCGTTCTCCTTTCCGCCGCCGGTTTAGTCGGCCCTTCGGTTGTTAGCCGGACGGTACAGGCTGCTGAGCCTGCAATCATGCCGGTGGCACGTCGGCGCTTTGTGCTATCGCAAACGTATAAGCTCAACCCACCAAAGGGTTCAAGTGGTGTCGTGAAGTTGTGGATCCCTTTGCCGGTCGATACCGCATTCCAGCAAATGATAAATCTTGCTTTTAGCGGCAATTATAAGCAGGCGTATGTCACAACCAACAATGTCTATGGCGCAAAAACGTTGTTTGCCAGTTGGCCTGACTCGCAGGGAGAGCTGCTGATCAAGGTTGATATCGACATTGAGACAGCCGATTGGGAACCGCTGCAGCATGACGCGTTAAAAAACTGGCAAGCACCGGAACAGATTACTTACCCGCTGGATGCAAAACCATATTTGTTACCAACAACGCACACCCCGATTGATGGGCTGGTCCTGGAAACAGCGCGTAAAATTACCGGTAATGAACAAGACCCGCTGAAAAAAGCTCGCCTGATTTACGAGTGGGTGAGCAGTCATATGGAGCGTGATAATGACGTTATCGGCTGCGGAACCGGGGATGTCGCGGAGATTTTAAAAAGCGGGAAGCTCAAGGGCAAATGCACCGACATGAGCTCTGTTTTTGTCGCCCTGGCCCGAGCCAGCGGCATTCCTGCACGTGAATTGTTCGGGATTCGTCTTGGGAAAGCAAACAAGCTGGAGCGTTACTCAAAAAGTGCTTTTGGCAAAGCCGACAGTGCAGGTGTTGCCGATGTAAGCGGGGGGCAGCACTGCCGCGCGGAGTTCTACCTGGCTGGCTACGGCTGGCTACCGTGTGATCCGGCCGATGTGACCAAAATGCGTCTGGCAGAGAAAAAAACACATCAGGATGCGGACGTCCAGGCGGTGAATACCTATCTGTTTGGCAACTGGGAAATGAACTGGGTTGGCTTCAACTATGGTCGTGACTTTGAACTGTACCCGGCTACTGAGCAGGGAGCGATGAACAACTTTGGTTATCCTTATGCTGAAGTAGACGGTGACCCCATCAATTTCTATGACCCGAAAGCGTTCTCTTACCGCTATGTCGCAACAGAACAACGCTAAAGGGGCGGGATTGACCCTACTGACGGCCGCCGCGGCTGCCGTCACTGCTGGCTTATGTTGCGTGGGACCGCTGCTATATCTGCTGTTTGGTATTTCGGCGGCGAGCTTTGCCGTGTTCACTCAGTTTGAGTTTCTGCGCATTCCCCTGATGTTGCTGTCCTTAGGGTTATTGTTACGCGTTTTCTGGCGACTCTACTTTTCTAAAAAACTATGGTGTTCCGGATGGCTGTCCCTGAAGCAAGCGCGCGTTCTGTACTGGTGTGCGTTGGCGCTGATTCTGCCCGTGCTGTTTTACCCCACGATCGTGGCCTGGTTTTATGAGGTGTTTGAGTGAAGATTGTTACGTTAATTGCATGTCTACTGTTGCCATTGTGGACTCAGGCTGCCAATCAGAAAGTGGTGCTGGATATACAAAATATGACCTGCTCGCTATGTGTCATTTCGGTTAATCAGGCGCTACGTGAAACGGATGGGGTGATTAAAGCCAAATCTTCGCTCAAAACCCGGCAGGCAGAGGCTATCGTCCCGGAGGGATTTTCTACCGATACGCTCCTTAACGCGGTGGCGAAAACGGGGTATACCGCAACGTTGAACCGTATTGAGCCACAATAAACCACCTTCGGGTGGTTTTGTTCTGTTTTCCGCGTATGATGCCCGGCGGCTGATGCTCCCTTTTGTGCGTTAACTACCGGAATTCCCCTCGTTTCCTGTTAACCTGAATTGGCGGTACCTGTAAGCCGCTCATGCCCATTTGGATCTGTTATCCCACCAGCCATGTAAGATAATCACAGGCAAGAATTTTTACTAAGGAAAAGCGTTATGAAAACGGGACCACTAAACGAGAGCGAACTGGAATGGCTGGATGATGTGCTGACTAAGTACAATACGGACAAGTCTATTCTGGATGTGTCAGAGCTGGATGGCTTACTGACGGCGGTGCTCAGTTCACCGTATGAGATCGAGCCGGAGCAGTGGCTGGTCGCTATCTGGGGCGGTGCGCAGTATGTTCCGCGCTGGTCCTCCGAAAAAGAAATGGCGCGTTTCATGAATCTGGCGTTCCAGCATATGGCGGATACGGCCGATCGTCTGGATGAGTTCCCAGAGCAGTTTGAACCGCTGTTTGGCCTGCGTGAAATTGAAGAACATGAGCTGACTATCGTAGAAGAATGGTGCTTTGGCTATATGCGAGGCGTCGCGTTGTCGGATTGGTCAATGCTACCTGATTCACTGAAACCCGCTCTTGATGCTATTGCGTTACACGGGACAGAAGAAAACTTCGAAGTGGTGGAGAAACTGACACCAGAGGCATTTGAAGAGAGCGTGGATGCCATTCGTCTGGCGGCTCTGGATCTGCATGCTTACTGGATGGCACATCCGCAGGAAACACCGGTTAACGTCCCGGTAAAAGTTGATGCCAAAGTGGGGCGCAACGACCCATGCCCGTGCGGCAGTGGTAAAAAATATAAACAGTGCTGTCTGCATTAAAAGAGAGGGGCGTAAGCCCCTTTTACTTTACAGAGCCAATAGTAGGCCTGATAAGCGTAGCGCCATCAGGCAAAATCTTCGTTAACCCACTTCAGGCAGCAGCCCTGCGGCTATAGAAAATTGCACTGCTATCACCACGATGCCGCAAATAAAGACCAGCGCCAGCGCCGGCGTGCCACCCATTACGCGGTAGTTTGCCTGCGGGTTGTGTTTTCTGCTCCGCCAGGCCAGCATGGAAGGGATCAACAGAGCCAAAACGGCCAGGGCAACGCCTGCATATCCCAGCGCCATGACAAAACCTCGCGGATAGAAAAGAGCAAATGCCAGCGGTGGCAGGAACGTCACGACACCAGTTTGCATTCTGCCGGCCACAGTATTACGGCGCTGAAAGAGATCTGCCAGGTAATCAAATAACCCCAGTGCCACACCGAGGAAAGAGGTGGCCAGTGCGAGGTCGGCAAACAGATGCACGGCCAGTTCGACGTGCGGTGAAGCCACGACTTCACGTAATGCCTGTAACAAACCGTTTAAGCCAGCGTGATTGGCTAAAAGTCCCATAAACGTTGACGAGTTAATGCTACCGAGCGTGGCCAGTTGCCAGAAAATATAGGCCACTAACGGGATGGCGCTACCGCTGATAAACACCCAGCGCAGTTTACGGATGTTGCCGTTCATGTAGCTGACGATGCTGGGTACGCTACCGTGAAAACCAAATGAGGTAAAAATAACCGGGATCGCGGAGAGTGCCAGGCCTTGTTGAAGCGGCAGGGTAAGCAGGTTCACCTTATGAATATGCGGCATCAATAGCGCGAGCATTGCCACCAGGAAAATGATTTTGGCGCTAAACAATAGACGATTGAACAAATCAACCAGTGAGGTCCCGACGCACACCACGCCACCGGCAACAAAGGTGAACAGCAATACGCCTGTGGTGGGCGAGATGCTGGTTCCGGTCCAGTCACTGATGCTGGAGGCCAATAGCTCGCCTGCACCACTGATGTAGGCGGCGGTCAGGGCATACATCAAGAACATCATGCTAAAGCCCGTTACCCACTGCCCGTATCGACCAAGATAGCGTTTTGCCAGTGTGCCAAGCCCGGTGTCTGCCGGTACATGCTGGTACACTTCAAGCAGCAACAGCGCGGTGTAGCACATCAGGGCCCATAGCCCAACCAACAATACCAGCGTGACGCTAAACCCCACGCCTGCCGCCGCCAGCGGCATTGCCAACATACCGGCACCAATCGTGGTTCCCGCCACGATAAAAATACTACCCAGGGTTCTGTTTTTCACGCTTTCCTCTGTCCCAGAGATAATCAACGGTTATATCTGCGGCGCAGGTTAAGGCATAACGCTATTTTCGTCAAATCACCGTTACAAGTGCTGTATATTAATATTTACAGATGCTGAGGCTTAAGATGTATTAAAAATGATATTTATCTGCTCTCTGCCCGCATAAACCTGCGTTAGCGCAAAGCAGCGTTGTGCGGTTCACATTAGGCTACGGGCTTTATTGAGGAGGTAGTATGGAATCTATTCACGGTCACGAAGTGCTCAACATGATGATTGAATCTGGTGAGCAGTATTCACATGCCAGCCTTGAGGCGGCGATTACCGCGCGGTTTGGTGAGCAGGCACGCTTTCACACCTGTTCAGCAGAAGGCATGACGGCGGGCGAGTTGGTCGCGTTTTTAGCGGCGAAGGGGAAGTTTATTGCCAAAGAAGACGGCTTCTCTACGCATGAAAGCAAGATCTGCCGCCACTAAGATTCTCGAATAACGGTGGCAAACTGCCACCGTTACCCAACAACATTAATTCTGTGTATCAAGGGTTGCCAGTTCTTTATCGATGAAATAAAGACCTTCGCCACTTTTACCTGCCAGCGATAACTTATCGATGACAGATTTAAATAATTTCTCTTCTTCATGCTGCTCAGCAACATACCATTGCAGGAAATTAAAGGTCGGATAATCCTGGTGGGTCATTGCCGCATGCGCCAGTTCATTAATTTTTTGGGTGATCAATTGTTCGTGCTCATAGGTTACACGGAACAGTTCATCCAGCGAGGCATATTCTGCAAACGGTGAAGAAACAGTATTAATACGCGGCAGGCTGCCGGTATCCGTCAGGTAATCGAACAAACGCTGCATATGCGTCATTTCTTCCTGGGCGTGACGACGCAGAAACGCGGCCGCACCTTCGAAGCTGTGATAGCTGCACCACGCACTCATCTGTTGGTAGAGCAGGGATGAATATAATTCAAGATTCATTTGCTCATTCAGTTTATCGATCATTTCTGTTTTCAGCATGGTTCTGCTCCACGAACGTTATTATATATTGACGTGGCGCCACTATAATTTGT
>NZ_JANEWI010000066.1:0-5090 GCF_028069775.1 Citrobacter sp. Igbk 17
ACGGCTTGTCAATCGCACGCTCTGGTTCCGGGATGTAAGAATCCAGGAAGCCAGCCAGTTCGATGATTTTCGCTTCCCACTCTGCTTCGCCTTCCAGCGCTTTCAGAGCAGAACCACGAACGATCGGAGTGTCGTCGCCCGGGAAATCGTACTGAGACAGAAGTTCACGAACTTCCATTTCTACCAGTTCCAGCAGCTCTTCGTCATCAACCATGTCGCATTTGTTCAGGAACACGATGATGTACGGAACGCCTACCTGACGACCCAGCAGGATGTGCTCACGAGTCTGCGGCATCGGGCCGTCAGTCGCAGCAACAACCAGGATCGCGCCGTCCATCTGCGCAGCACCGGTGATCATGTTTTTAACATAGTCGGCGTGGCCCGGGCAGTCTACGTGCGCGTAGTGGCGAGTCGGGGTGTCATATTCAACGTGAGAAGTGTTGATGGTGATACCACGTGCTTTTTCTTCCGGCGCGTTATCGATCTGATCGAATGCGCGAGCAGCACCGCCGTAGGTTTTAGCCAGAACGGTAGTGATTGCAGCGGTCAGCGTTGTTTTACCATGGTCAACGTGGCCGATAGTACCGACGTTAACGTGCGGTTTAGTACGTTCAAATTTTTCTTTAGACATCGATTGTCCCTCTAAGACACGGATAAATCGGTGATATCACCACATCAACCAGGCAATATACCTGAGCTGTTGAATGCTTTTAAAAGTAAACAGAGAGAAACGGGAAGGAGAAGTGAAGTGGTGCTGATACCCAGAGTCGAACTGGGGACCTCACCCTTACCAAGGGTGCGCTCTACCAACTGAGCCATATCAGCACGTCTGGAGCGGGCAGCGGGAATCGAACCCGCATCATCAGCTTGGAAGGCTGAGGTAATAGCCATTATACGATGCCCGCATCCTGAAACTCGGCTACCCAGTTCTTTCTGTAACAAAAAAGAGATTTCTCTCTTTTTTGTTTGAGCTGATTAAATTTTTTAACCAACTCAGGCGGCGATAACGCTGCCAGAAAGTGGTGGTGGGGGAAGGATTCGAACCTTCGAAGTCTGTGACGGCAGATTTACAGTCTGCTCCCTTTGGCCGCTCGGGAACCCCACCGGACTTGATGGTGCCGACTACCGGAATCGAACTGGTGACCTACTGATTACAAGTCAGTTGCTCTACCTACTGAGCTAAGTCGGCATCAAGTAGCGCGCATTTTATGGATACCTGCGTGCTCATGCAACTAAAAAATTGCATAAAATGTTCTTCCGCTCACATTTTGCACTATACGTCCGATAAATAATCTATTTCTTGTCTGAATTGCACAAATTTCCAACGCTGGGCCTTATAACCGGAGAGGGTTTCGCTCCGTTATTCACGTTCGGACAGAGAGAAAGCACATCTTTATACATCTGGAATACTCGTCACAATGCTTTTCAGGGGACGATTTTTTCTTATTATTCCCCCTCATCTGGTGTTACCCTCCTGCCCATTGTCCAAATTAACTGAAATGTGCGTGCCATTGCGTGCCGGGGATGATTTCGTTTTTTATCACTGACCTGATATAGCAATGACAGCCAGACCATGCGTATGAGTATAAAAGAGCAAGCGTTAACGTCGCCTTACCTACAGTTTGATCGCAACCAGTGGGCTGCGCTTCGTGATTCAGTGCCGATGACCCTGACCGAGGAAGAGATTGCTCGTCTGAAAGGCATTAACGAAGACTTATCGCTGGAAGAAGTTGCTGAGATTTATTTGCCTCTATCGCGTTTGCTAAATTTTTACATCAGTTCAAACCTGCGACGCCAGGCTGTTCTGGAGCAATTTTTAGGCACAAACGGCCAGCGTATTCCTTATATCATTAGTATTGCAGGCAGTGTTGCAGTTGGTAAAAGCACAACCGCGCGCGTTTTGCAGGCACTGCTGAGCCGCTGGCCAGAGCACCGCAAAGTTGAGCTGATTACGACCGATGGTTTCCTTCACCCAAACCAGGTGTTGAAAGAACGCGGGCTCATGAAGAAGAAAGGCTTCCCCCAGTCTTATGATATGCACCGTCTGGTAAAATTTGTTTCCGACCTGAAGTCAGGCGTCCCTAACGTCACCGCACCGGTCTATTCACATCTGATCTATGATGTGATCCCTGATGGCGACAAAACAGTTGCCCAGCCGGATATATTGATTCTCGAAGGGTTAAATGTATTACAAAGCGGAATGGACTACCCCCACGACCCGCATCATGTATTTGTTTCTGACTTCGTCGATTTTTCTATTTACGTTGACGCGCCAGAGGAATTACTCCAGACGTGGTACATCAATCGATTCCTGAAATTCCGTGAAGGGGCATTTACCAATCCTGACTCTTATTTCCATAACTACGCGAAATTGTCCGAGGATGAGGCTATCAATACAGCAATGTCGCTCTGGAAAGAAATTAACTGGTTGAATTTAAAACAAAACATACTACCTACGCGTGAGCGAGCCAGTTTAATCATGACCAAGAGCGCCAATCATGCCGTTGAGCAAGTCAGGTTAAGAAAATAAATAAAAAAAGGGGAGCAGATGCTCCCCTTCTTATTATTCGGCACTTCTGAGCGATATTTCTCCGCCCATCCATGGTGTTATCTTACCATTCTGTTCAAGCAATAGTGCACCTTGTGCATCTATTCCTCGCGAGATACCAAATATTTCTTTATCGCCAATAATGAGTTTAACTGGGCGGTTGATAAAGTTATCAAGTACCTTCCAGCGTGATAAATAAGGCACCAACCCCTCTTGCTCAAACAGTATCAGCGCAGCACGAAGCTCGCGGATCAGCCGGGCCGCAAGCGTATTACGGTCAATGTTTATGCCTGCTTCCTGTAAGTTAATCCACCCCTGATTAACCACATTCTCTTCTACCCGGCGCATAGACATGTTAATTCCGGCACCAATAACGATCTGCGCGGCATCACCCGTCTTTCCGGTGAGCTCAACCAGAATGCCGGCCAGTTTTCGATCGAGCAGGTAGAGATCATTAGGCCATTTCACACGGACTTTATCCGCCCCCAGATCGCGTAAAACCTCAGCCATGACGATACCAATGACCAGACTCAGACCAATCGCCGCTGCCGGGCCCTGCTCCAGGCGCCAGAACATAGAGAGATACAGGTTAGCACCAAATGGCGAGAACCATTTACGCCCACGTCGGCCACGACCAGCCTGCTGATACTCCGCTACGCAGGCATCTCCGGATGTCAGTTGCCCAATTCGATCCAGCAGATACTGGTTGGTTGAATCAATTACGGGCAGAACGGTGATGTTTCCGTCACCCAGTTGAGAATGAATAACGGATGAGTCTAGCAGTTGGATGGGCTCTGGTAAGCTGTAGCCTTTACCTGGAACAGTAAATACATCAACGCCCCAGTCGCGTAACGTCTGGATGTGTTTGTTAATCGCTGCACGACTCATTCCCAGTTTTTCACCGAGTTGCTCACCTGAATGGAATTCGCCATCAGCCAATAATGAGATGAGCGTCAGGGGGACGGTATTATCCTTCATGCGATGATCTCCACAGCATTCACTTCACCCTGCGGGCCCATAAATCTAACCTCTGGCTCAAGCCAGACATTAAACTTCTCCCCCACTTTATGTCGTACATGATGTGCAAGTTGCACGACATCCTGGCTCGTCGCATTACCCGCATTGATCAGTACCAGTGCCTGTTGTTGATGTACTGCTGCGCCACCAATACGCATGCCTTTGAGCTGACACTGATCGATAAGCCAGCCAGCGGCCAGCTTCACTGAGCCATCGGCCTGGGGATAGTGAGGTGCGGTCGGGAATTGTGACAGGAGTTCCTGCGCAATATCTGCGGTGACAACCGGGTTTTTAAAGAAGCTTCCCGCATTACCGTTCACTTTTGGATCGGGCAGCTTTGTTGTTCGCATGTGGCAAACGGAATCAAACACCTGATGAGGTGTGACCGTTGCAGGATCCAGACGCGTCAAATCGCCGTATGTCAGTACGGGCTGCCACTGTTTAGACAAACGCAGACCGACGGCTACAATCGCGACGCGATCCTGATACTCATGCTTAAAGATACTGTCACGATACCCGAAACGACATTCCGCAGCACTTACACGCAGATGCTTACCGGTCGCCAGTTCAATGCAGTCCACATATTCGCAAACACGCTGAAGTTCCACACCATAAGCACCAATGTTCTGGATTGGCGATGAGCCAACACAGCCGGGAATAAGCGCCAGGTTTTCCAGCCCGGGCATGCCAAGCTGCAATGTATGCTGTACCAGATGATGCCAGTTCTCACCAGCCCCAACGTGTAGATACCACGCGTCAGGCTTCTCTGTAACCTCTATACCTTTGATACGGTTTACGATCACCGTGCCATGGAAATTATCGAGGAACAGGACGTTACTCCCCTCACCCAGAATCAGTACTGGATGATGTGATGCATTGGCTGATTGCCAGGCATTCAATAATTGTTGCTCATTTTCGGCGCAGACAAGTTCGTTAGCTTGCTGATCGATGCCGAAGGTATTCCAGGCTTTAAGGGAGTGATTCATAGACGCTTTCCTGATGCAAAATCGCGCTTAGTTTACCGCATATGCCGCAGGATGGCTTGTTTTATGGAAGCGTGGGGGGTTGCTTTGTGCCCGATGGTGCCGCGATGTGCCTGATGCGCTGCGCTTATCAGGCCTGCAGGAACGGATGCATAGATAATGGTGCAGGCTGCTGTAAGCCGGATAAGACGGGACGCTACTTCCGGCAAGGTATCGCCGGGAGTGCCTGATGCGCTGTGCTTATCAGGCCTACCTTGTGGTGCCGTTGTAGGCCGGATAAGGCGATACGCCGCATCCGGCAAAATGCCGACGGGAGTGCCTGATGCGCTGCGCTTATCAGGCCTACAAAATACATTCAGTCCGGCGCATCCGCCTGTTTCCGGAAAAACACGCAGACGCAAAAAAGCCCATCCGTCAGGATGGGCTTCTTCACTTATTTGATGCCTGGCAGTTTATGGCGGGCGTCCTGCCCGCCACCCTCCGGGCCGTTGCTGCGCAACGTTCAAATCCGCTCCCGGCGGATTTGTCCTACTCAGGAGAGC
>NZ_JANEWI010000067.1:0-4879 GCF_028069775.1 Citrobacter sp. Igbk 17
ATATTATTGTATTTTTATATTAGTCATGTAGTTATATCATTCATAAACCCGCCACGCTGTCATGTTATTGACGACGTGGCGGGCTTTAAACGATAAATTTATAACTGAAAATTATAATTAAATTTTATTAAAGAGTGAGTTATCGTGAGGGTTTTTGATCCTCCAGCGGTTATACATAATGCTGCAATAATAGAACACGGCAATAATACTAACCGGTCCAAGAATGACCTGAATTAATGAACCCATAAAGTTTGCACTCCAGTCTTCTGGTCCTGGAATTAATGCCGCAACCGTAGAGGCAGTAAAAATAATAACTATTGGTGCAACGGATAACAGTGCCCAAAAACGCCCTTTTCCCAGGAAGTGGAAATCACGGACGTAGTCATGGTGGTTGGGCTTCATACGTAGCTTGATATAGCCTGCAACCATAAACAGCACAGGAATTGTTGCAGCCCCCCCATCAAGATTTTTAACGGCCACGAGGATGGTATTCATTTCAGAGTTAAACTG
Organism: Citrobacter sp. Igbk 17; assembly: GCF_028069775.1. Lineage (NCBI taxonomy): Bacteria > Pseudomonadati > Pseudomonadota > Gammaproteobacteria > Enterobacterales > Enterobacteriaceae > Citrobacter > Citrobacter sp. Igbk 17. Next base: position 511 of record NZ_JANEWI010000067.1, read on the forward strand.
GCCCAGCATAAACAGGATAATGATAATTGTGACCACGACACCCTGCATCTTCAGGGCATTGACTGGCGTACCCTCACTGTTTACCTCAGAGAGTTTATGGCCAAAGATACCTTTTGGCGCATCAACAAACAGCATTTTAACCGGTGCGGCGGTCCATAACATCAGCGAGCCACACAGGGTGGTGATCATCAGGAATAAGGCAATGACGTTGGTCCACCAGTCGGGGAAGCCTAACTGTTGGAAGGCCACATAAATAGCCGATAACAAGCCAAGGTTGGCGGCCTGATCTGCAGGTAGAATAAAATTCATCAGGATAGACGAAATAACAATAATACCTGAGAAGATAAATACGTTAAGAATTAACCCAGTTCTGAAATTACGATCGCCACCCCGAATATTTCGTTTGTATGCCGCTAATGCTTCCAGCCCACCTAACGATTGTAAGGCCCATGACATTGAGGCTATTTTTGACCAGGATAAATCAATGTGCTGTAAATACTCTGGCGCAATCGGCGTTCCGTTAAATGTGACCGTACCAGAAGATAACTTCCAGGTTGCCGCAATGATGAACAACATAGTCAGTGCAAATCCGGCGTATCCAGAGAACGACAGCGCACGGGATAGCCATTTTGGCCCCTTCATCGATACCCATGTTGCCAGCCAGAACAGCGCGATTGAAGTGATACTGATCACCGGCTTAAACCAGGTTTGATTGGTTAATGCGGTAACAAAGGCAACATCGCTGGTACAGGTGTAGATAAAATAGGTAATGATGTTAGGTAACAGGTCAACGAAATAAAAAATATTAACGTAGAAATAGAAGAAACCGGCAATAAATCCCAGTTTTCGACCCAAAATCAGGTTCAACCATGTCTGATATCCACTCTCAGATTCACGTAGCTTTTTAATCGATGAAAGCTCAATGATCATGAAGGTGTAAGGAATTGCATAAAATAATGAAGCGAAAGCATATAATAACCAGGAGTTATACCCCCAGTCAGTGTATTGGCTTACAACGCCTTTAAGAACAAATCCCCCTCCGGCAATGGAGAAAAACAGGAATGTTATTAATGACATCTGATATCTTGCATCGGATTTTTCAGACATACCATTTCCCTTTACTTGTGTATCAATATAGTTCTATTTAGAAGAGCATTTCGAATGCCCTGTAGCGGACATTCGAAAAGGGGAGAAATAAAAATCACCTTACGTATTGCGACGTACCGGGCGTAAATAAAAAGCATAGTGATAAGGTTGGGCCGGTAGTTGATAATCCCTGGGTGGCAAAGAACCCCATGAATTTTGGCCACCTGTACCCATCTGTGCTAAATCGATGTTCCATGTGGTGATATCTCCTGGCTGAACATCAACGCCATGTTTGCGTGATAATGGTGTTAACCCGGATGCGCTACTGCCGTTATTGTCAGCGACAAAATCGAGCTCACTGGCGGCGAAAGGCCAGGCACTGGTATTTAATAATTGCGAGTCGGCAATGGCCTCCAGACCAAGCCCATCGTGATTGACAATACGCACCCAGCGAACATCCGTTTTATTACCGCTTTCCTGTGGTCGCGGGTAAGCATGAAATTGCTCCCAGGTCGTTCCGCCGTAGATACCGGCTTTGGCGCCTTTTCTGTCCGCATAGGTTTCCACCGGACCACGGCCAAACCACTGGATATAGTTAAATTCGCTGGGCAATGTCAGCTGAGTACCCATACGCAGTAAAAGAGGAAGTTCGCGATTACCCGGTATAAAATCAACGCTGACACGCATCTCACCGGTCGAATAGATGATGTAGGTCAGCACATACTTGCAGTCCACGGTGGGAAGCGAGAATTCACTGGTCACGATCGCGTCGTGGCTGGCGGTCTGCGATACTTTGAGATCGGATAATACGCGCTGCTTACCGGCGTCTTTCCAGACTGCAGACTTATCGAAAAGTCTGGCACCCAGATCGTTATCCGTGAGCCCACGCCAGAAATTAGGTTCGATACCGGTAAGGAGAAGATCTTTTCCGCTCACGGTAAAGCGATCCATACGACCACTGAGGCGATCAAACGCAAGAGAGAAATAAGATCCATTGACCTCAATAGCAGAAGACGTTTCTTGTACCGAGAGAGCAAGAGAATAGGCTTCAGGGGAGATATGAAACGTAGCGGGAGGCGTGATGCTGAACTGCTCCCAGGCAATTTCATAGCCACTGCCAATAAGCGGTATTTCGTTTTTAGTGACGGCACTGAGTGTCACCAGGTACTCTTTATTCTCCTGAAGCGCCAGGTTTGCTACGGGAACATTTACTGAATGGCGCAGGCCTGGGGCAAGGGAAAGGGAACCCAGACTGCCGTTGGCAATTTGATGCCCGTCCTCAGAGATGCTGTACTGAATATCGAGGTGGCGCAGGTCGATAAAATCGTATCGGTTTTCTATTTCAAACAGGCCTAATGCCGGATTTATTGCATGGAAATAGACAGGCTGATAGACCTTTTTCACTTCCGCCATATGAGGATGTGGAACCCGGTCAGCGGCGACCAGGCCATCGTTCATGAAATTGCCGTCACTGGGTTTATCCGGGTGATAATCTTTACCGTATCCCCAATATTTTTGGCCACGCTCGTTGGTTAATGCCAGCGCGTGATCCATCCACTCCCAAATAAAGCCCCCCTGCAGATTGTCGTGGCTGTCGATTATGTTCCAGTAATCGCGCAGAATTCCGACGGAATTCCCCATGGCGTGGGCATACTCAATCATAATCATCGGACGATCGTTACCTTGCTGGGCAAACTGTTCCAGGCGTTCAAGGGTCGGGTACATCGGGCACACAATATCGCTATAGTGTGCTTCACCGGCAGGTTCGTACTGGACTGGGCGGCTATCGTCCTTTTCTTTTATCCATTGATAAAGCGTTTCAAAGACACGTCCGGTTCCGGCCTCATTGCCCATCGACCAAACGATAACGCAGGCATGGTTTTTGTCGCGTTCAACCATAGCCTGTACACGATCTAAGTGTGCGGGTATCCAGGATTCGGTATCGCCAATTTGCGTTTCTGGTTTTAGCGCCAACGGGTGCGATTCGATATTCGCTTCATCAACAATGTAGATGCCATATTCATCACATAGCTGATACCAGCGTGAGTGGCAGGGGAAATGGCTGGTGCGTACCGCATTGATATTGTGCTCTTTCATGAGCCGAATATCGGTCAGCATGTTTTCTTCCGTAGGCACATGCCCTAGCGTCGGGTGCAGCTCGTGGCGGTTTACCCCTTTTATTTTGATCGCTTTACCGTTTACCGTAAGCTGGCTGTTGATGATTTGTACTTTGCGAAAACCTATTTTATGGCTGGTCGCTTCGATGGTTTCACCGTACTGATCGGTGAGTGTCATTAATAATGTATAGAGGTTAGGTGTTTCTGCGCTCCACAGACGAGGGTTCTGCAGTCGATCGCTAAAGCTAAACTGTTGTGTTGTTCCGCTACGAGTAAATGGCTGATTGTGCTCTATTAATACAGATAGATTATTTGCGTCGTCCAGCAGTTTGATATTCAGTGACAGATTCTCTGGATGGCTATCGTAGTGAGACAGGCTCACGCTAACGTTAACTATTCCCTGGGTAAAATCATCGTTCAATTCTGGCTTGCAATACACATCATAAATACGTGTTTTCGCCGTCGAATAGATAAAAACTTCCCGTTCAAGGCCAGACATATCCAGCATGTCTTGTTTTTCTACATAACTGGCATTAGACCAACGATAAATTTGCAGCGAAATCGTGTTTTCACCTTCCCGAATATAGGGGGTGATATTAAATTCAGCCGGGTTTTTCGCGTTCTGGGTATAGCCTACGCGCTGGCCGTTAATCCAGATAAACGATGCAGTTCTGGCTCCTGCCAGTTGCAGGAAAATTTCACGTCCAGTCCAGCTTTGGTCGAGGTAAAATGTACGGCGGTAAGACCCCACCGGGTTGTAGTCGCGCGGTATCTCTGGCCAGTTGGTGGTGAATGGAAAACGCTCGTCAATATAAATCGCTTTATCAAACCCCTGTGCTTCCCAATTGCCCGGAACCTGAATGGTATCCCAGGTCGAAACATCATAATCTTCTTCATAAAACGTTTTGGGTCTGGACTGTGGATTGCTCGCGCAGTTAAATTTCCAGATCCCATTCAGAGACAGAAAATTACTGGCCTCGGCGGGAATATTCTTGATTGCCAGATATTGGCTGGTAAAGGGGAACAGATATGGCCGTGGCAGCTCTTTGTTAATTCCATTGATACGATGGTCTTCCAATACAGCTGGAACATGATCGTGTTCTGTATATAAAGAAATAATCTGTTGTTTGTCAGAGACAACGACGCTCATAATAAATCTCCAGATA
>NZ_JANEWI010000068.1:0-3850 GCF_028069775.1 Citrobacter sp. Igbk 17
CATTATATATTGTATTTTTAATTGTTACTGGGAATTTTCCTGGGTTTATTATATTTTATGTAATCCCATTGCTGGTATTGCAAATTATATTTGCCTTTGGTCTGGGTCTGACTCTAGGTGTGTTAAATGTATTTTTCCGTGATGTGGGGCAGTTCATGGGAATATTGTTGCAGTTTTGGTTTTGGTTCACGCCTGTAATCTATTTGATTTCAATTATACCAGAGTGGGCGCGAAAATGGTTATATTTAAATCCAATGACAGGTTTAATAACAGGATATCAAAATATTTTTGTTTACCATACAGCTCCTGATTGGTCGGGGTTGATAATAGTAACGATATTAGCAGTAGGATTTAGTATTATTGGCTATTATCTTTATCATAAACATTCAGGTGAAATGGTTGATGAGCTCTAAAACTATTATTACTGTTGATCATATCAGCAAAACATATAAAAGTTATACAAATAAGAAACACCGGTTGCTAGAATGGCTTGCTTTGGGTAAGCGAAAATATCACCGTGAAATAAATATTCTATCAGATATCTCATTTGATGTTAGCGAAGGAGAATCAGTTGGTATCCTTGGCATGAACGGTGCTGGGAAAAGTACGCTTTTAAAGATTATAACAGGTACAACAAAACCAACTCACGGCCATGTGAATGTAAGTGGTCGGGTGGCAGCTTTACTTGAACTTGGGATGGGCTTTCACCCTGATTTCACGGGTAAAGATAATGTTTATATGTCAGGACAGTTAATGGGTCTAAGCACCGTCCAGATTGAAGAAATGATGCCAGAAATTGAAGCGTTTGCTGAAATAGGTGATTATATTGATCAACCAGTAAGAACTTATTCATCTGGTATGCAGATCAGATTAGCATTCGCTGTTGCAACAGCAGTTCGTCCCGAGTTACTTATTGTCGATGAGGCTTTATCGGTAGGGGATGCATATTTTCAGGCAAAATGTTTCAATCGAATTAGGAATTTCAAGAAAAAAGGTACGACTTTGCTAATCGTATCTCATGATCAGGCTGCAATTGCTAATATTTGTTCTCGGGCAATATTATTAGATAAAGGTAGCATTGTTGCTGATGGTAAACCAGCTGATATAATGAACTTATATAATGCAAAATTATCTAAGACAGCTGAGAAAAATGAGATAAAAGTAAAAGATGGTAAATCTGAGTCAGGAAATAAAAAAGCAATAATTGATGGGTTTTACATTGAAAAAGAAGATGGTACTAAAACTGACCTGGTTGAGGTTTCAGAATCATGTTCGCTATGTTTTGCAATAACAAATTTTTCCGTATCAAAAGGTTTGACTTTGGGATTTCATATTAGAGATCGTCTAGGTAATATAATATTTGGAACAAATACATTAGCTCATGATATAGATCTGACTAACATTGGATCAAAATTAGTTAGATTCAAATTGGATATGAATATAGGTATCGGAGAATATAGCATCTCAGCAGCTCTTCACAAAGAAAGAGACCATTATGAAGAGTGTTTCCATTGGTTGGATGGGCTAGGTACCTTCAACGTGATCGCACCAGGCAAGATATTTGTTGGTAGTGCATGGCTGAAAAATGAATGTTCGGTCGATACTAAGTGAGGCCAAAATGTTTAATTTTATTAGAGAAGTAAAAATTCGATTAAATAGCGTTGCTGAATCTATCTTTAACTTAGAACGTTCTGTTCTGGGCAAAATGAGTGATAGTGAAGCTAAAATTGAAGAGATAAAGGTCCTACATGAATCGCTTAACTCAAAAATCGAGAAAACCGATGATATTGTTAGAGCAGTTCAAGGGCGTATTGAATTTGTCCGAGAAGAATTATTGTTTGAAATGCGAGCAAAAGACAATTCATTCAAGGATAGAGCTGAACGAAAGATAGAAACAAAGGTTTTATCTGATAAAAAATTCAGCGAAGATGGTATACGTAAGATAAATATTGGTTGTGGGCATATTCAACCAGTAGGGTATATTAATGTTGATGCTAGAGAACTTCCAGGTATAGATGTAATTTGTGATGCAAGTGAATTGCCTTTTGAGGATGGCTGCTTGGATGAAATTTTTTCGTCGCATCTTATCGAGCATTTTACTGAATTTGAGTTAATGAGGAAAATTCTGCCACACTGGAAATCGAAATTAAAAGTAGGTGGAAATCTTAGAATTGTGATGCCAGATGCCGTCAGTATGATAAATGATTATGTTCATGGGAATATGTCTTTTGATGATCTGAAAAAGGTGACTTTTGGTGCTCAAGATTACGAAGGTGATTTTCACTATAATATGTTTTCGATAGAGTCATTGACAGAACTTCTAATTAAATCTGGTTTTCATGATGTTGAGATAGTTGAGAGTAACAGGAAGAATGGTCTTTGCCGTGAAATGGAAGCTTTAGCAAGAAAATAGAGAAATAAAATGAATGATACCAAAATTAATGATATTAATGATAAGCTTATCACTTCCATTTATACCGCAAGAAGCGATAGGTTGTTGTTCGAAAAAGATATTGTAAATAAATTGCCTGATGATTATAAATTTCTGTTCAAATATAAAAATTTTGATATTAACCAATTGATTAGTTTAAGTGAGGGTGATTATAAGCAAGTATTAACGATTCTAATTACAAAACAAACGCCAGAATCTGTTAAAGGAGGATGGTTTATTAATCGATTTGTTGATAGACCATATTTTTATATATTAATATTATCAGTTCATCCTGAGTCAAAAGTTAAAGTTAACGGTATCGCAAAATATACCGCAGTCAAAATGCTTCGGAAGAATAGATATTTATTTGATATTGCTAGAAAAATCTATAACAGAATGAGAGGCTGAGGTGTATAGTCATTTTAAAGGGCGGTTTATTCAAGTTATTGAATCTCTGGATATGTATGATGCTTGCTCTAATCATGTCGTTCACATAGATGAATATGTGAGAAAAAAAATTGGAATACAAACAGAGATTTATGTCAAACACGTTCATCCTGACCGCAAGCATCTGGTTAAATATATTGACCATTTAGACTCATCAGATGAAGATATTGTTTTTTTTCACTTTTCTGCATTTTCTGAATATTGTGCAGAAAAAGTTACTACAGCACCTGGGTTGAAAGTTCTTCATTATCATAATATAACGCCTCACTATTTCTTTGAGAAAAATACCTTCCTTTATAATTTGTGTAAGAAAGGACGTAATCAGTTAAAGGATATAGTCAATCATTTTAGCTTTATTACGGGTGACAGTAATTACAACCTAGAAGAAATCATTGCCTTAGGGTTTGAAAAAAGTAAGACGCAAAAACTGCCAATAATAATAAATGAGATATCTAATATAGGCACAGGCAACATTGCTAACATTGATTCAGATAACATTATCTTCGTTGGACGTATTTGTGAAAATAAATGTCAACATAAGTTGATTGAATTCTACAATGATTATATCAAAAATAATGAAATTGGAAGGTTATATCTTGTTGGCAAGTATGATACCTCTTCATCGTATTATAAAAAAATTATTAACCTTATCCGTGAATTAAAGATTGAAGATAAGGTTATTCTTACTGGCCCTGTGTCAGAAATACAGTTGTATGAGTATTATAGCAAATCAAAATGTTTTATTTCATTTAGTGAACATGAAGGTTTTGGTGTGCCACTACTTGAGGCTGCACAACATGGTATTCCAGTGTTGGCATTCAATGAGGCCGCAGTATCAGAAACATTAGAATGTTCTCCGGGAGTTTTCAGTTCAGTAGACGAATTATATAAGATGGTTGATAAAGTGTTTACTGAAAATGATTTCAGGAAAAAAATTATTGACCATCAAGAGAATGTACTAAAAAATAATAG
>NZ_JANEWI010000069.1:0-3553 GCF_028069775.1 Citrobacter sp. Igbk 17
GATATATGTTTATCAATAAATTAGACATAGATCGATGTTGTATATTTAACAAATGGATGGTTAATATGAAAAAGAAATTTTCAGTATCATTACTTTCTCTGTGTATCGGGTTATCATCAGCCGTAACGTTCTCCGCTGATGCCCGAGATATCACAATCTATTACACCAATGATTTACATGCCCACGTCTCTCCAGAAATTATTCCTTATGTGTCTAAAACCCGTGAAGTTGGTGGGTTTGCGCCCATTTCGAAAATTGTTAAAGATGCAAAAGCCAAAGAAAAAGATGTTTTTTTCTTTGACGCTGGTGACTATTTTACCGGACCGTATATCAGCACCTTAACCAAAGGTGAAGCCATTATCGATATACTGAATACTATGCCCTATGATGCCGTCTCAGTAGGGAACCATGAGTTTGATCACGGGCATGAGAATTTGGTCACACAACTCAGCAAACTTAAATTTCCGGTGCTGCTCGACAACGTTTTTTACAGCGGAACGGAAAACCCGTTGATTAAAACACCGTATACCATCGTCGAAAAAGATGGCTTAAAAATTGGTGTTATTGGTATGCACGGTGTTTCCGCGTTTTATGAAGCGATTGCAGCAGGTGTACGTGAAGGTGTGGACTGCCGGGATCCTGTTCCTTATGTGAAAAAACAGCTGGAAGAGTTAAAGGGAAAAGTTGACCTCACTGTGCTTCTTGCGCATGAAGGCGTCCCAGGCCGCCAGTCCAGTGGTGGTGATGATGATGTTGCTCGCGCGCTGAAGACCGATGTTGAAATGGCTAAAACGCTTGAAGGTTACGGGTTGAACGTGCTTATCACCGGTCACGCTCATAAGGGTACACCGGAGCCGATTAAAGTCGGAGATACGCTTGTCGTCTCTACTGATGCCTATACGATTGAATTAGGTAAGCTGGTACTTGACTGGAACCCTGAAACGAAAAAAGTGGATAGCTACAACGGCAAACTCATCACGATGTACGCAGATACCTACAAACCCGATCCACAAACACAAGCGAAAATTGATGAGTGGAATAATAAGGTTAAGGCCATTACTGACCGCGTCGTTGCCCACTCACCGGAAATTCTGACCCGCTCCTATGGTGAATCAGCAACGACAGGTAACTTAATAACCGATGCATTGTTGTATAAAGTGCCTTACGCCGATGCTGCCTTCTATAATGCTGGCGGTATTCGTTCCGAACTACCAAAAGGTAATATTACCTATGGTGATGTATTGAGCATGTACCCATTTACCAATGATGTGATGAGCATGGATATCAGCGGCAAAGATCTGAAAGCCATTATGTCGCATGCGGCCGATCTGAAAAATGGTATTCTGCATGCTTCTAAGACCGTACAATTCAAATATGACAGTACGAAACCGCAAGGCCAGCGCATTGTTGAATTCAATATTAAAGGCAAGCCGGTAGAAGACAATAAATACTACTCTGTTGCGCTCGACTCATTCATTGGTAAAGGCGGTGGTGGGTTTACCTTCACCAAGGGTAAAAATGTCAAATATATCAAGGGACTGCAAACTGCTCAGGCAATTGTTGATTACATGGAACATGTCAACAACATTACACCTGATCACACCATGCGTGTCGATGATATTAGCAAGTAGTGACTTAGCCTCAAATAGTTAAACATCATGCGGCCATAAAATGGCCGCATTTTCTATACCTAATTAAAAGAGTGGCAATTTATAAACTCTGAATGCTGAGATATCATAGCGATAATCATCCCCATTGACTTCAGCATTCTTATAATAGCCCGATGTTACGGTTGCCTCGAACAGCAGTTGTTTGGTTTCCTTATTGATTTCTTGCAGTACCAGCATACCCAGTGCCTGACTACCATCCAGCGGATCTACAATATCACTATATCCTGGCTGGGCGGATAAAGGGCGACCATTTTCATCCATAGTGCTTGCGCCAAAATGGATGACCAGATTACCATTACTGAGTAAATGCTTGGCACTGACAAAACTGCTATATCCCCGGCTTCCCACCTCTTCTTTACCATATTCATACGAACGTGATACCGTCATTGTATTCAGATCGATTCTAAACTGAACCACCCGGCTAAAATTATCAATCGGTAGCAAACTTTTGGCATCATCCCGGGAACGGTAATTTCCATTGTCAAACACTAAGAACTCCAGAATACCACTCTCTGTATTTGGGATTTCAACGATATTATGCTGACCCCATGTCCAGAAATCTCTGTTCGCTGAATCAATTCCTTCCTGAGTAGAAAAATCAAACAACGGATTACCTGATTCATCAACTGGGGTAAGTAGATATTCTTCAAAGTCAGAGGCCCAGTCCTCGTGATCTGCCATAATAAAGCGCAATTGCCCCGACTCAACATCAACCCCAAAAACAGAACTTTGGTGGCGCCCGGATGAAACCAGCAAATTGTTCGTCGTATTAATATAGCTTTGGTTGATATGCAACCAATCATCCATCGTCACAGATTGGCCTGGCGCACTTCCCGATGGGCGTGGAGAACGTGAATAGTCCATCACTTTCAACATATCATAATAAGCGACTTCAAGTCCGGTAGTCAGATCGATAATGGAAACACCATCCTTGCCTGTTGAATAATCGTCAGGGCGTCCATTGGTATACTCCGAGGGAGCAATAGCAAGATTGTTCTCTAATGGCAGAATAGAGTGATGAAACTCATTATCAAGCAGATAGACTGTATACACTCGTCCCATTACATCAAATTCATACATGTCCAGGCAATGATTGACACCCTGTGATGTCGCCAGAAAATGTCCATTGTCCATTCGAACAAAATTGTAGGAAGGAATCTCCTGAGAAACATACCAACGAACGATACCATATTGGTCAAATGCCAGATTGTAACGGTCAAAATACGTAGAAAAATAAAGGCCATCAGCTACTAATGAAGATTCATCAACGGCTTTGGTTACAGTAATAACCGGGAAGCCAAGAGTAATATCCGCAGAATCCGATGGCGGTAATGCTGCAGGCGTTACTGTGTATTGCCCGACAATCTGCGTGCCGGAGATCAAGGTAACGATATTATCTTCGCCAGCAACTAACCCCGAAACAGGAACCAGGTTAGCGCCAGTTTGCATGCTGTATGTCCATGAGACGGCAACGGTGCTCTCCTTACTATCCTGAACAGTAACCGTTATATCTTCATTCAGTGCCCCCCATATCCCTAAATAAAGACTTAAAGGCGCAGTTCCATAAGGATCTAAAGTAATTAACGGATTCTCATAGCTATCCGCGTCCGTCACTGCCGCGAGCAGACTTTGATAGATTGCATTATGTGAAAGTACCATCGCATTATCAACGTCAATTTGTTGGTTAATGGGTGTGCGAGGAGCTGGCTGGCTGATAGATAACTTATTGATGTTCATATTTCCACCTTTCCATAAAATAGTATTCATTTCTTGTCAGCAACATAATACCGACGTTTCAAAAATAATAAGATAGAAACCGTGGCACAAATAAATAACAATAAAATATTATGATTTAACATATCATGAACGTATAAGTAATAAAT